>NZ_ANKP01000120.1:0-4500 GCF_000319775.1 Cupriavidus sp. HMR-1 | reverse complement strand
CTGGAGCGGGCACGCCCCAGGCTCCGGCGGTACCCCACCGGTGATACATGGCTGCCGGCGGCACGGCAGTCAACGGCGCCGCCGCGAGGGATGGCGCTGCCGCCATGGCCGTCTGCATCAGCGCGGCACGCTCGATGCCGGTGTCGAGCGGCCCCAGGTCGGCCACCTCGATCTCCTCGCTCTCGGCGAACGCGTAGGCACGCTCGAGCAGGTTCTCGAGCTCACGCACGTTCCCCGGAAATTCGTACGCGCAGAGCCATTCCAGCGCCGCGCGCGACAGCCGCTTGGGATGCGCATCGCCGTAGCGCACGGCCAGATGCTCGAGAATCGCGCGGGCAAGCACCGGGATGTCCTCGGCGCGCTCGCGCATCGTGGGCATCCGGAGTTCGAGCACGTTGAGGCGGTAGTACAAGTCCTGGCGGAATGACCCGGCGGCGACCATCGCGGCCAGGTCCTTGTGGCTGGCGCACATGACGCGCACATCCACGCTGTCTTCCTTGCTGGCGCCGATCTTGCGCACGCGGCGTTCCTGCAGCGCGCGCAGCAGCTTCACCTGCATCGCCAGCGGCAGGTCCGCGACCTCATCGAGCAGCAGCGTGCCGCCATTGGCGGCCTGAAAGAACCCGCCGCGCTCGGCATCGGCCCCAGTAAAGGCGCCTTTGACGTGGCCGAAGAACTCGGCCTCCATCAACGCTTCGGGGATCGCGCCGCAGTTCACGGCCACGAATGAATGCGCCGAGCGCGCGCTGATCGCGTGAATCGCTCGCGCCGCTCGTTCCTTGCCGCTGCCGGATTCGCCGCTGATCACCACCGGTGCCATGCTGCGCGCCAGACGCGGCAGCGAGCGCCGTACCTCGTGAATTGCCGGCGAGACCCCCGGTAGCAGCCCGGCCGCACGATCGCCCAGACTGGTCCCATCGGTCGCGTCGGACGAGTCCCCCGCATCGGCCTGATCGGATGTGTCGTTACCGTTCGCACCGCGCTGATGACGGCCCAGCGCGTTGAGAATCAGCGTGCGGAGTTGCTCGAGAGATACCGGCTTGGCGATGTAGTCGAACGCGCCGGCCTTCAGCGCATCCACGGCGTTGTCCGCGCTGCCATACGCCGTGATCACGGCCACCGGGGTGCGCTCGGGCGACGCCGACAACTGGCGCACGATCTCGATGCCCAGGCCATCGCCGAGCCGCATGTCGGTCAGCACCAGACTGTAGCGCCGCTCGGCCAGACGCAGGCGGGCCTCGGCCAGCGAGCCGGCCATCACCACGTCATGCCCCATGCGTCGCAGCGAGATATCCAGCAGCTCGCGCAGGTCAGCCTCGTCGTCGATGACGAGAATCGGATCGGGTGCGGACAATCTGGGAGGCATGGATATCAGAGCTTGGCCGATGGTTGAAATGGCTGGGCATTCGCGACGTCGGGCACTTCGTTGCGCAGCGTCAACACGAATGCCTTGGCGGGAAGTGTATCGCGAGCCCCGACGAGCATGCCGGTGCGGTCGAGCAGATCCTCGAGCACGATCGCGCCGTAGCGCACCTGGGCGTCGTTCGCGCCGCACAGCTCGCGCGCCATGAACAGCCCCAGCCCGGTACCCTGCGGATTGCTGGTGAAGAACGGTTCGAACAGGCTGCGCTGCTGCTCGCGCGTGACCTCGGCGCCATCGTTCCAGACAATCAGTTCCGCATGGTGCTGGTCGAGCGTATGCGCCAGCAGGCGGATCGCGCCCGGCAGCCGGCTGCAATAGCGCCATGCGTTGTCGAGCAGATTGCCGAGCACCTGCTGCAATTGCGACATGTCGAAGATCACCGGCCCCTTCAGATCGACGGTGATGCGGATCGCGTTGGCGTTCACCTCGGCGCGGGCGCCGGCTCGCGAACGCATTTCCAGCCGCCACCGGTCGACGACTTCGGGTAGCGCCTTGGCCAAATCGACGGCGCTATGCCCGGTGCGCGGGCGGCGCGACAGTTGCAGCACGTCGGAAATCACCTGATCGAGCCGTCGCACGTTATCGCTGATGATGCGCAGCAGACGGGCATCGATGTTGCCCTCGCCACCGCCGGAGTCGGCCAGCAGTTCGTTGGCCTGGCTGATCGCCGCGAGCGGGTTGCGGATCTGGTGCGCGACGCTGGCCACCAGCCGGCCCATCGCGGCAAGTTTCTCCTGCTGAACCTGCTCGGCAATACGCTCCCAGCTTTCGATGTGCACCAGCACCGTGTCACGCATCTCGCTACGCAGCAGCGCCTCGTCCGCCGGGCTCCAGGCCATGGCCTCGTTCTGGGCGATGGCCAGCCGCAGACGCGCGGCGCCCTCGGGCGACATATCGTTCCAGCTGGTTGTGTCGAGGCCCGATGGCGAGGTCAGCGCGCCCGCCAGCGTCGAACGCAGCCCCGCCAGGCCGGGCAGCACGAAGCGTAGGCGCAGCCGTGTGTGCATCGAATTGCGCGCCGAGGAGGACGGGCGCGACGGCAGCGGCAGCAATTGCAAGATGCGCGGGACGTCGTCCTTCATGCGGATCCAGTCGCGCAGCATCTCCAGCAGCGGTTGCAGACGCGGCATGCGGCGCAGGTCGAACAACACGTTCTCGCGCTCGCCAACACGAACCTGCCCTTCGCGAATCCGCTCGTTCTGCTGCACGCCAAGCAGCACGAGCGCGGCGGGATTCGCCGCCACGACAACGCCATTGGCACGGACCAGCATCACGCCGTCCTGCATGTCATTGACCATCAGCCGGTTCACGAGCTGCTGCAGGCGCAGTTCCTGTTCGCGCGCCAGCGCCAGTTGCTCCTGGGCGATCTGGCGGTTGGCAAGCATGTACATCACGAGCGCCGCGATCATGAACACAAGCCCGAACAGGCCGGAACCGAGCAAGTTCACATCGACCTGGCGCGTGATCAACGTTTGCAGGAGCGGCGGGCCCATCACGAGCAGCGCCGACACCGAAGCGGCAAACAGCGCAAACGTCAGGCTGGTCAGCGCGCCCGCCTCGATCACGGGCAGCAGGAAAATCATCGCCAGTCCTTCGCCCTGGCTGCCGAAGTGACCGAGCGCCGCGTAGATGGAGGCCAGCAAGACCATATCGACCAGCACCTGCACGCGCACGCGCACGTGAAAGTGGTTGCGCCACAGCGTACCGAACAGCGTGACGAGGGCGATGGCCAGATAAGGCAGCACGACCGGCATGGCCGAGGCCATGCGCGCGTTCGTCGCCACGTTGAAGACGCTGGCGCCGGCGGCGGCGCGTTCGAGCGGCAGCCAGGCATAGCCGACCAGCAACACGGCGACGGCGAGCCGCGTCCAGCAGAAATACCGCTGCAGGCGCCAATGGAATTCAGGTGGCTCCGACTGACGCCAGAGCTTGACCAGCACGCGCCAGCCGTTCAGACGGGACCAGGCCGACGCCGGCGCTGTCATGAACGCGTGCCGTGATCGCCCTCGCCGGGCATGTCTGGCAGATGGCTACGGCGGCAGTAATGCAGGCCGTGCCATGCGATGGCATCGCCGCGCGGCAGATGCACGCCGCAGTGCGCGCACTGGACCATCGGTTCGATGTTCTCGTCGCCAGCGCCAGCGCGGCGCGGCGGCGGCTCCTGTTTCTCGGCGGTCTGCCGCGTGCCGGCGCGATCGCGCAGCCACCACAAGATGCCCAGCACGATGGCCAGCAGTAGGAAGATTCTTGCCATGTTGGGGCGAAGGGATCAGGTGATACGGTGCAGCACCACTTCCATGACGAAGCGGCTGCCCACGTAGGCGAGAAGCAGGATCCCGAACGACGCGATCACCCAGCGCAGCGCGGTGCGACCGCGCCAGCCCCGGAAATGGCGTCCGACCAGGATGCCGCCGAACATCAGCCACGAGATGACCGCGAAGACGGTCTTGTGATCGATCCGGAACGCGCGCGCGAACAACTGCTCGGAGAACAGGAAACCGGACGCGATCGTCAGTGTCAGCAGTACGAAGCCCGCGGCGATCAGCCTGAACAGCAGCTTTTCCAGCGTCAGGAGCGGCGGCAGCAGGTCCAGCCAGCGCCCAAGCCACTGGCTCGATGCCGACTCCGTTCCTGCCGGGCGGTTGAAGCCGTGCAAGCGGCGCTCGGCCATCAGCATCAGGAAAGCATGGAACGCCGCCAGCGTGAACAGGCCATACGCGACGTTGGCGATCACGAAATGGAGCTTGAACAGCGGACGCGCCGCGTACCCCAGGATCAGCGTGCCCGGGAACGCCAGCGGCATCAGGCTGGCCAGCATCGCCACCGGGAAAACGACCAGGCCCAGGCCGGCCAGCGAGAAGAAGAAGCTCTCGATCCAGTAGATGCCCACGCCAAGCCAGAGCATCGACGACAGCGCGAAGGCGAACCCGAACACCATGCGATCCGCCGGAAAGATGGTTTCATGGAGCAGCACACCGTGACTGACCAGGGCCACCATCACAAGCCCATGCCACCAGGCCGGCTGGCCCTCGGCGCGCCCGCCGGCAGGGTGCGGCATCAGCACTGCGGTGGCCGCC
>NZ_ANKP01000119.1:0-34110 GCF_000319775.1 Cupriavidus sp. HMR-1 | reverse complement strand
CGATTTGAACGCAGGCCGTAAAAGCCCCCTCCGCAACTCTCCAGACCGTTGCCACGGCAGGCACCCATACGTATGATTTGCCGCCATGACTTCCGAGATTGAGCCCGCACCTGTCGAAGAACCAACCTGGTTTCTCTATTTGCTCGAGTGCGAAGGCGAATCCATCTATACAGGTATTACCACCGACGTTCAGCGTCGATATGCTCAGCATCTTGCTGGAATCGGCGCGAAGTACACGCGTTCTCGCCGGCCGCTGAGGCTGCTTGGATGGCTTGAGTTTTCGACGAAATCGGAGGCCCTAAAGGCCGAGATCCGAACAAAACGCATGAGTGCGGCGCAGAAACGAGACTTCTGCAGCCAACTCCGAACAACGTATCCATAGAAAAAAAGCCGGCAATATGCCGGCTTTTTCTTTCTTCACGTGCGATCGAGCGTCAAACCACGATCAGCGTCACGTCGATGTTGCCACGGGTGGCATTCGAGTACGGGCACACTTGGTGAGCCGCTTCCACCAGCTTCTGCGCGGCTTCCTTATCCAAGCCCGGCAGAGAGATCTTCAGTTCGGCCTGAATGCCGAACCCCTGGGGAATCTGGCCAATGCCGACCGCGCCTTCGATCTTCGCGTCAGGCGAGATTGCAATTTTCTGTTGCCCTGCCACAAAGCGGATTGCACCCAGGAAACAGGCCGAGTATCCAGCCGCGAACAGTTGCTCCGGATTCATGCCGTTGCCACTACCACCCATTTCCTTTGGCACTGCCAGCTTGACGTTCAACTGGCCATCCGAGCTTTCGGCTCGGCCATCGCGGCCACCGGTTGCGGATGCGTGAGCGGTGTAGAGGACTTTTTCGAGTTTCATTTGAATACTCCAGGTTTTGCCCAGCGGGGGCGGGCTAGTCAAAGGTCCCGGCTTTTGCCGGTCAATCATCAGTCCGTGCGCCTTCCAGCGTGGACCGCAGTGCATGAAGACGCGACGTCAACGACTGAATCTCGGAGACCGAGCATTGCGTCGCGCACAGCAATTTCTCCGGAATGCCTACCGCCGAGGCGCGAAGCCTCTGGCCCGCATCCGTCAGGTTCACAAGGACACGACGCTCATCCTTGGCGTCTCGTTCGCGTGCTACCAATCCTGCTGACTCGAGCCGCTTGAGCAGTGGAGTCAAGGTGCCTGAATCGAGTCTCAGCCGTGTGCCCAGCTCCGAGACCGTTAGCGTGTTGCTTTCCCAGAGCACAAGCATGACCAAGTACTGTGGGTATGTAAGTCCAAGCTCACTTAAAATTGGCTTGTAGATCTTGGTCATCGCCAACGAAGTTGAATACAGGGCAAAGCACAACTGTTGGTCCAGCAAGAGCCAGTCGTTGCTTGATGCTTCAGTTCGGGAGGGAGTTGTCGTATCGCGCATGAACATATCTTATACACAATTAAATTGTGTGCAATATAAACTTTGCATCGAACCTATAGAGATTAGCTGCGCGCCGTGCGCGCACAAGAGCTAACGAGAAAAAGTAATCAAAAATGCACTCGCGGCCTGAAGCTAACCTGGCCGTGAACTGACCGTGTTCTTTAAGTCTGGCTTAAGTGTGGCTGCTTACCATGATTCCGTCGCGCCAAGAAAATCGTCGGCGCCATGGACCATCGAGAAAGGAAAGCACCATGATTCGTCAGACTCTCGCCCGCTCTGCTGTCGGTGTCGCTGCCTTGGCTGCCCTTGCCGGCGGCTACGCGTATCTGCAGAAGGATGCGATCACCCCGGGATACGCCGCACAGACCCCGGTCACCGCAAGCGCAGGACCGATTGCAGTCGCCACGCCAACGGATTTCTCGAGCATCGTGGATCAGTATGGCCCAGCGGTCGTGAACATCAGCGTGACCGCGCGCGCGCAGCGTACTTCGGCACAAGTGCCACAGGGCGTCGATCCGGATGACCCGCTGTTCCAGTTCTTCAAGCGATTCGGCCCGCAGTTCCAGGGGCCGCAGAATGCGCAGCCGCAACTGGTGCGTGGACTAGGCTCGGGATTCATCGTTAGCCAGGACGGTCTGATCCTGACGAATGCGCACGTGGTCGACAATGCTACCGAAGTCACGGTGAAGCTCACGGACCGGCGCGAATTCAAGGCCAAGGTGTTAGGCAGCGATCCGCAGACTGACATCGCGGTGATTCGCATCGATGCAAAGAACCTCCCCACGGTCCGGCTGGGCGACCCGTCGAAGACCCGCGTCGGTGAGCCGGTGCTTGCCATTGGGTCCCCGTACGGCTTCGAGAACACGGTCACTGCCGGTATCGTCAGTGCCAAATCGCGCTCGCTGCCCGATGACACCTATGTGCCGTTCATCCAGACCGACGTTGCGGTGAACCCCGGCAATTCCGGCGGTCCGCTGTTTAACCAGCGCGGCGAAGTGATCGGCATCAACTCGCAGATCTACAGCCAGACTGGTGGCTATCAGGGCCTCTCGTTTGCCATTCCGATCAACGTAGCGACCAAGGTCGAGGACCAGCTCGTGGCCCATGGCAAGGTCACGCGCGGCCGTCTTGGTATCTCGGTACAGGAAGTGAACCAGGCCCTCGCGCAGTCGTTCAACTTGCCGAAGCCTGCGGGTGCGCTGGTCAATTCGGTGGAGCCGGACAGCCCTGCGGCGAAGGGTGGTGTGAAGGCTGGCGACGTGATCGTGCAGCTCGGCGATGACGTCATCGACCATTCCGGTGATCTGCCCGAGCATGTGGCCGACCTCAAGCCGGGCACCGAGACGAAGCTCAAAGTCATCCGCAAGGGGCAACCGCTGATGCTGACGGTCCAGGTAGGGGCGGTGAAGGAAGACGCCCTGGCTCAGAAGGGTAGCGGTGGTCAGGACGGCGGACGCCTGGGGCTTGCGGTTCGTCAGCTGACGCCCGCGGAGAAGCGCGACAGCGGCATAGACGGCGGCCTCGTGGTCGAAGACGTGACGGGGCCCGCCGCGCGAGTGGGTATCCAGCCGGGCGATGTCATTCTCTCGCTGAACGGCACGCCGATCTCTTCCGCCGAGCAATTGCGGGCGCTGGTGTCCAAGTCTGGCAAGCAGGTGGCACTGCTGGTACAGCGTGACGATGCGCGGATTTTCATCCCGCTCGACCTCGGCTGAGCGAGTGCGAGGAAGTGGTTTACGGTCCTCGCAAGACGTATACGGGACGTATACCGTAAACGGGTATACGTCCCGCAAACCCTTGCCAGAAGCGGATTTCCGGGAGACAAAACACACCAAAACCGTGTTTGAACGGGTATGATCTCGACTGCGATGCATGAAGCGTGTGGTGATATTGCGATCACCACTTCTGGTTCTTGCTGAATCGACAGAAGAAGGAAGTCTATGCAGTTGGATTTCGCCCGCGCCCCCACCTCGCCGGCTACTGACCTGGCACGGCGGCTTGTGCCAGCCGTCACGAAGCCGACACCGCGTCGGCGCAAGAAAGAAGCTCCGCCGCACTGGGAACGGGGCTATCGCTCACACTACTATCGCAACGAACGCGGCGACAAACTCGGTGAAGTCCGCTTGTCCGACCGTGGCGATCTCCCTGTGGTCTACCACTGGGCAGCCGGCAACTACTCCGGTGCAGAAGGCTCGCTGGCCCATGCGCGTGCCCGAGTGGAAGAAACGGTAGGCTTTGGCATGCGCCAGTTGTCGCTGTTCTAAGGGCGAGCGCAACCTGCGCACGCCTGATCGATGTGATGGCGATCCGCCGCCATTGCCGCGCTGTCGCCAGCGCAAACGCAGTACCCCTCCCGCCTTTTCTGCCTAAGCAAGGCACATTCCCTGACTAGTCGAGCCGACGCTGTACTAGCATGAAGACCGCAGCTGCCATGGCGAGCACGGCAATCAATCGATAGAGATCCTCGCAGGCAATCAACCGCGCCTGTTGATCCACCAGGGCAGCAAGTTGTGCGAGCGCACCTGCATGGGCCTGGCCCGGCTCGAATCCGCGTGCTACCAGCGCAGCCTGCACGGTATGCATCCATTGCTCCGTTTCGGCTGGTCGCTGCCCCATGGCGTGCACCAGGCTCGTATGCACTGCGAACTGCCGGTTCTGCAGCAGGACAGCACCTAGCGCCGATGCAAACGAGCTGGCGATCTGGCGGATCAGGTTCTTGCTGCGATACCCATGCGCGAAGTCATCGCCGGCCAGTGAGCCGAATGTCAGGCCCGCGATCGGAATGATGACCATCACGCCGAAGAGCCCCTTGCCGATCAGCCCGACAATGAGCGCCGGGGGGCCGACATCCGGCGGCATGAAGGAGAACCACGTCATCGCCCCAGCCATCAGCAGCAACCCCGTCGTCATCAGCGGCTTCTTGTGTTTCAGCTTGCGTGCCACGCGCTGGTACACCCAGATGCCGACCAGACTGATCGTCGCGGCGAACGTGTTCAGCCAGCCGGTGGTGGCAAGCGGAAACCGCAGCGCCTGCTCCGCGTAGATCGGGAACACATAGGCGGCGAGGTTGCTGATCATGTAATAGACGAAGTACATGGCCAGGCCGGTCAGGAAGACGGGCTGGTACAGCGCACGCAGATGCAACACGGGCTTTTCGTGGTGCCACTGCTGCCACAGGAATACGGTTAGCAGCGCCAGCGCGAGCGCGGCGATCAGCGCAATGCGTATCGGATGCGAGAACACGTCGAAACGGGCTTCCGTCAACGTTGCCTGCAGTGCGACGATCGCGACGCCGAACAGCAGCAGTGGACCGAGCCCGGGTCCTTCCACGTCATCGCGGGCTTCCGCGTCCGGGAGCAACAGCCAGGCGCCTATCGTGGCAAGTGCCGCAAACGGCAGCACGCCATAGAAGACGTCCTGCCAGACCCCTCGATCGACCAGCTCCGCGGCGAAGGCGGGGCCCAGCGCCGAAGCGCTGAAGATGCCAAGCATGAAGATGCGCGAAGCCCGCACCCGGTCGGTCTGGCTGAACATCATGTTCACCAGGATCCGGCAGCTCGTGAACAGCGCGCCGCCGCCAACGCCCTGCACGAAGCGGGCCCCCACCATTTGCGTCAGGCCGGTACTGGTGGCGGCCGCGAGCGTGCCCGCCATGAACAGCAGGAGTGACCCGGTCAGGTAGTAGCGATATCCGAATCGCCGCGCGAGCCAATGCTGCGTCAGGATCATCAGCATGCTCCCGACGGCATAGGCGGCCTGGACCAGCGCAAAGCTGCGCGGGTCCGCGTCGATCCCGCCGATGATATGGCTCGACGCGAACACGAACATGATGTTCTCGAGAAACTCGACGCCGGTGGCCAGGCCCAGCAAGATCATGAGCAACGTCTGCCGTTGCTGGTGGCTGAGCAGGCGCAGCCACCTCATGCGGGCGCGCAGCCGATGCCAGGGGTCTGCCTGCGCGGTCACGATGCGTTTGCTCCCAACGCGGCCAGATGCTGATGTAGCCGACCGAGATCGCGCGTGACGGCTGCCAGACCGGTCTTGCCGATGGGTGCCCAAGCTTCGGCGTAGGCGGCATGGACTGTCGGTGCGGCACGCTTGAGCAAGTCGTGGGCGGCGGGGGTGAGGATGAGCTCGAGGCTGCGCCGGTCGTGCTGCGAAGCCTTGCGCTGGACCAGTCCGCGCGTCTCGAGCCCGTCGATGAGGCGGGTCATCTGAGTGCGCGTGGCATCGATCGTCAGTCCCAGCTCGGACGGCATGGTCGGTTCCATGGCGTCGATCCCCAACATGCTGATGACGAGGTACTGGTTCAGGTCGAGATCATGTACGGCGAGCGCCCGTTCGATATGTTGGCGCAGCAGCCGTGCCGACCTCAGCAATAGCCGCGATGCCAGGATCAGGTCACGGGGCGCTTCCGGATACTCCGCGCAAAAGCGATCAATGCGACGCTCGAATGACATGACTGTATGATTTCATCTGTAATAGTTACGAATGAAACTATATGCGGCGTGCGGACCTTTGGCAAGATGAAGCGTGAAAGGACTGATTACCGCAATGCCTTCGACAGTTCGCGCAGTGATATGCGCAGCCGGCCAATGACTTCGGTCTGCTGCTGCGTCGTCGGGGCGCCATAGCGCCATGCCACGTAGCCGTTGGTGAACGCCTGCACCGCAGATGCCGCGCGAGGTAGCGCTGCACAGGCGCGAGCGCTGTAGTCCCGCGGCCCTTCTGAGGTATCACGTACGCAGCCGTGCCGCGCCAGCAGCCCACAGAAGCGGTCATAGAGTGCCTGGACCGGATCGGCACGCCGGCGCCGCAGCCAGAGCGGCAACAGTGCGAGCAGACTCAAGGCGGCCAGCCCGCCGACCAGCACCGACGGCAACTTGCCAGCCAGCCCAGCCTGCTCCATCAGTTTTCCTTGCTGGACACGGTCGTACTGCAATACCCAGCGCTGCCACGTATAGCTGAGACCATCGAGACCCCAGCGCAGATCACGCAGCCAGCCCGGTGCCCGCAGGTCACGTAACGCCGGGATTTCGTCGCCAGCCAGCGCCGCGTCGACGCCCTGCTCGACCCGGCTGGGTGCGACGGCACCAGTTGGGTCCACGCGGACCCAACCACGCTGTGCGATCCAGACCTCCGCCCAGGCATGGGCATCGGATTGCCGAATCACATAGTGGCGCCCGACCGGGTTCAAGTCTCCACCCTGATAGCCAGCCACCACACGCGCCGGCACGCCGGCTGCCCGCATCAGGAACACAAAGCTGCTGGCATAGTGCTCGCAGAAGCCTCGGTGCGTCTCGAACAGAAAGCTGTCGACCTGATCCTGCTTTAGGGACGGTGGAGATAGCGTGTAGGCGAACGGTGCCGCAGCGAAGAGCCGGAGGGCCGCCTGCACGCGCTGCCACGGATCCGGATACTCGTTGGCCCACCGTGCAGCCAGTTCGCGGCTGCGTGGATTGCCTTCCGGTAGCGTCAGGGCTCGTCGGAGCGTGCGCTGGGTCAGCGGTTCGGGTAACGCCCCAAATACGGATCGGGCGCGATAGCGCAACGGCCGGTCGACGGGGAGGTTCGCGAAGAACTCGTTATCGGTCGAAACCTGCGCATTGAGGTTCGACGAAATGGCCTGGCCACGATCGAGCACGTATAGCCACGACGCCTGCGTCGGCTCGAGCGTGATGTTGTACTCGTGCGCGCCTGGTGCCGCCGAACCTGCAAAGTCGCTGTCACCGATATCGTCGCGCAGCCCGTCGGCCGGACGCACCGAACGGGACCGGGCCGGCCGCCAGGTCTCGCCGTCGTAATCCCAGAGCACGAACGCGCGCCAGTATAGCGAGGCGGGTGACGGTGCCTCTCCGACGAAGTCGACGCGGAACGCGACGTCGGGCGAACGGATCAATTTGCCGATACTGCCGGGTTTCATCGTGTCGCTGATACCGGTGCGACCGATCGGCTCCGTTTGCGGCAGGCGCCACAAGGGATGGTCGAGGCGCGGGAACAGCACGAACAGGAACACCGCCCACGGTAGCCCGAACAGCGCCATGCGCCCGAGCAACGGCCAGATCGCCAGTCGGCCACGCGCTTCGGGGTGGTGCAACAGCAGCCAGTTGCGGAGGACCCATGCACCGATCGCCATGCTGTAGAGCGCCAGCCAGAATGGCTGATCGGCAAGGTAGAGCGTGAGCAGCAGGTAGAACGAAAGCTGTGTGATGAGCGTGGCATCGCCCAGCGCACGGGTTTCCATCAGCTTGAGCACCACGAAGGCCGCCAGTAGCGCGATGCAGAGTTCGCGTCCCAGATTGCCGCCGGACTGCCAGACCAGCGCGCCAGCCACTACCAGCACCAGTATTGCGGCCAGGCCCACTGTCAATTTGGAAGGCAACGGCGCGCGCCGCTTCCATAGCATCCAGCGCCATGCCAGCAGCAGCACCAGCAGCAGGCTGACCGACACAGGCAGGGTGCGCGCCTGCGGCGCCAGCACCAGCGCAAGCTGGCCGATCAGCATCCCCTGTTCCTGATGGCCGAGGGGCCGGACCGCGACGGTCTTTGCCTTCTTGCTCATCGCGCGCGCCGCTCCGGCCAGAGTGCCAGGGCTTCCAGGCATGCACGCACGTGGGCGGAACCGCGACCCGGCTTGATCTCGACGCCCGGCAGGCGTAACCCGATTTCCGATACCTCACCCGTCATCAGCACCCAGGCACACAGGCGGGACAGCCGCGCTTCCGTGTCCATGGTCGGCGGCAGGGTATTCCAGTCGATCCAGCAACTCGGCTGCTGCGGTGTGTGTCCCGAGCGGGTCAGCCATTTTCCGGTGCGCGCGCTGTGTTTCCAGGCGATGCGATGCAATGGATCGCCGGGCCGGTACCTGCGCAACTGATCGATCCCGTCGTCAGCCGCGAAGCTGGCCGCGCCGTCGTCGGCATCGTCGGATTGAGGGTGCAGGGGTAGCGGAGGCGGGCTGGCTTCCGGCGCGGGATAGACAATGGTGGCAAGTCCCAGGTCGGCATAGCTCCAGACGCGGAAGAGGCCGAACGGAAACCGGCTGGAAAGCGTGACGCGTGGTAACGCCAGTCGTCCGCGCCGGATGGCGGAGAGTCGCACCGGTAACGTGCCACTGGAAACGCCGTCGAGGGTGAGGGCGGCCGTTTCTGTACTGGCATCGGATAGCGGCGTGCGGGCCTCGATCCCGATTCGCGCGGCGGCATCCTGGTTATCGACGTGCAAGGTGAAAATCGCGCACTCGCCGACGAATGCCGGTGTGACAGGTCCGGCTGACACGCGCAGATCGAGCAGATTGCGGTAAGCCATCCACATGCAGCCCATGCCGATGCCGGCCAGCAGGAATGTCAGCGCGAAGCCGAGACTGATCGCATAGTTCAGCGATGTCAGCAGCATGGTCGCCAGCAGCACCGAAAACCCGATGCCGCCGCGTGTCGGCAGGATGTACAGATGCCGGCGGTCGAGCGTGACAACACCGTTGACGGGCGCGCGCTTGCGGCGCAACCACGCGGAGAAGCGTCCCGGCGCAGGGACAAGGTGATCGGGCGCGGGGAGGGCTGGCCGCGTGGTCATGGGGCGGGGGTGTGTCCGATGACCTCAGGGAATTGCGACGCTGGCCAGCAGGCGAGCCAGTGTATCGGCACCCTGGTTCAGCGCGACCTGACCCGCGGGCAGAAGCCGGTGCGCGGCCACTGGCTCGAACACGGCCTGGACGTCCTCCGGCAAGACCATCTCGCGCTGATCGAGCAATGCCCAGGCGCGCGCGCAGGCCAGCAATGCGAGTCCGGCACGCGGGGAAAGCCCGGTCACGAAGCTCGATTCGACACGCGTGGCCTGCACCAGCGCAAGCACGTAGTCCACCAGTGCCGGGCTGGCATAGACCTTCTCCACGGCGGTTTGCAGGGCCACGACCTGATCGGCGTCCATGACCGCCTCCGCCTCGTCCTTGATCGCGCCGCCGAGATACAGGACGCGTTCGAACGCGGCGTCGGGATAGCCAAGCGATATCCGCATCGTGAAGCGGTCGAGCTGTGATTCCGGCAGCGGATGGGTGCCGATCTGCTCGAGCGGATTCTGGGTGGCGATGACGAAGAATGGGGCCGACAGTGTCTCGGTGATGCCGTCATGCGTGACCTGCCGCTCGGCCATGGCTTCGAGCAGCGCGCTCTGGGTCTTGGGTGGCGCACGGTTGATCTCGTCGGCCAGCACGACCTGCGCGAACACGGGGCCGTGATGAAAATGGAACTCCCCCGTCTCGCGCTTGAAGATCGACACGCCGACCAGATCGGCGGGCAGCAGGTCGCTCGTGAACTGCACCCGCTGATATTGCAGCCCGAGCGTGCGGGCCAGCGCATGCGCCAGGGTGGTCTTGCCGACCCCGGGCACGTCCTCCAGCAGCAGGTGACCGCCAGCCAGAATGCAGGCCAGGGCGAGCCTGACCTGGCGCGGTTTGCCCAGCACGATACGACCCAACTGGGTTTGCACCTCGGTCAGCGAGGCGGCGATCTTGGGTCGGGCAGTCACGATGGCGCTCTTTGGGGTCGGGTTGGAGGCAGTGGCCGGATTCTTGCCGTCGGCCGCGCAAGGGTCCGGCCATTGTAGCGGCGCACGGGTCGCATCGGACAGTGGGATTCCGCACGTAGGGGGGTCTGAAAGTATGGCGATCCCGTGGCGAATTCTCGAAATCAGGCGCCAGCCCGCGCCGGATTTCGCGGCTTCTGGCATCATCGACCTTGTTGGCGACTTGCCACTTTCAGATTTTTCTCCTCCGCTGCAATGACTGCCCCGCAACACCACGCGTCTGGCGCGTCCGCTTCCCTCGACTTCGATTCTTCCGCCCCGCTCGCCGATCAGGCCGCGCTGGCCAGTCTGGCACGCGAATTCCACGCGGGTGGCTATATCGTGCTGCGCAAGTTCGCGAGCGAAGCCACTTGCGCGGCGCTGGAGGCGGTGACGCGAGAGCAACTGGCTGCCGCGGTGCCGCCGGTCGAGTTCGAGGCCGATCTGGGTTATCCGGGGGCGCCGGCCACGCGAGAAGCGGCAGGCGGGCATACGGTGCGACGCTTGCGTCAGGCCTATGGTCGCGACGAGGTGTTCCGCCGCTGGGCGAGCGATCCGGCTGTGGTGGCCACCGTCGAGGCACTGCTCGGCGAGCCGGCCCGCCTCACGCTGGCCCATCACAACTGCGTGATGACCAAGCATCCGCACTACGGCAGCCAGACCGGCTGGCATCGCGATACCCGCTACTGGTCGTTCGTCAAAAGCGACCTGATCACGGTGTGGCTGGCCCTGGGCGATGAAGATGAGCGCAATGGCGTGCTGCGCGTCATTCCGGGCTCGCACCGCGCGAAGCTCGACCCCGCGCAGCTGGATCCGGCGGAGTTCCTGGTCGAGGCGCATCCTGCCAGCCAGCAGTTGCTCAAGGGCACCATGCCGCTGGCGCTGCATCGTGGCGACGTATTGATGTTCGACAGCCGGCTGTTCCATGCCGCGGGTCGCAATGATTCCGAGGCGGTCAAGCTGTCGGTGGCGTTCGCGTATTTCGGAGCGAGCAATCGGCCGGTTGCCGGCACGCGGTCGGCGGAGTTTGGCAGTGTGGAGTTGCCGCCCACGACGCTCTGATGTGCTCCGATGCGCTATGAGGCGCTTCATCCACATCGCGGCCGATTCGCCGGCAAATAAAAACCGCCCCTCGGGGCGGTTTTTATTTGGGTGCGCGGTGCGCTCAGACGGTCTTGCGGTGGGCGTTCGTGCCGCGGAACAGCGCCAGCACGTCAGCGAATCGGAACGGCAGCAACGGCGTGGTGTGCCGAACGGCGTCACGGCGTGCGAAGTGGCTCAAGAGCTGCTCGCCCACCGGACGGTCGAAATACGAAGCATCCGGGTATTGCATGATGGTCATTCCCAATTGTGGTTAACATCAGACTACAGTATACACAAAATTGGTGCAGTGCGCCATTTCGTGGTGCGCACCATGGTATTGCTTGCCACGATGGGAATGCCGGACAGCCCGGCACCGGTGCGAGATGCACCGGACCGGTCCACGGATTGGGTAACTCGGAAAGAAGCGGAAGAGGCCGAAGAAGCCGAAAAAGCTGAAAAAGCGGGAGGGGGGAGAGCGTCAGGCCGCCTTGTTGGCGTCCGCGGACGTGGATGCTGTGGTCGGGTCGGGATTCATGGCCTCGACGGCCTTGGCCGCGCTGTAGACGTGTCGCGTGGCCAGCAGCGATGCCAGGTCGGCGTCGCCGGCAATCACGGCCTGAAGGATTTGCGCGTGTTCGTCCCAGTTGGTGCGCGCGCGGGTCAGGTTGGCCGGGGCGAACAGCAGCGCCGTGCGTTCGCGCAGCGACCGCATCATTTCCTGCAGCACGCTGTTTGCGGCAATGGTGCCCAGTACCTCGTGGAAGCGCGAATTCAACTCGACAAAGCGCTGCGTCTGACCGCTGTCGACAGCGTCATTGCCTTCCTTCAACACCTTTTCGAGTTCCTGGATCAATGCCGGGTCGCGGCGCTGGGCGGCCAGCTTGGCATTGAGGCCTTCCAGCGTGGCGCGTACTTCCACCATCTCGCGGGCGATATTGGGTGACAGCCGCGCCACCGAGGCGCCACGGCGTGGCTCGATGTGCACCAGACCTTCGGCCGCCAGCGCGCGCAGTGCCTCGCGCACCGGAATGCGCGACACCCCCAGCTCCAGCGACAGCGTGTTTTCCACCAGCCGCTCGCCGGGTTCGTACTGGCCGCCCAGAATGCGCTGGCGCAGCGTATCGGTGACAAGCGCGAAAAGCGGGGAATGCTGGGCACCAAGGCTGGCAGCCGGGGCATCCGGAATCTGGCTGTAGGCACTGGCAGTGGCGTCGTTCATGGTCGGGATCGGCCGTCGGAATTCGGTGGACGCCGCTGCGCTGGGCCACGGCGTGAATGCCGCTATTGTATACCGTCACCCCCTTAATGCAGACATAGGGTAGACATTGAGATGCGCGTTCTCGTGCCGGTGTCAGCCCGGCGCGTGCTGGAACGTGAATCCGTCGGAATAGATGAATGGCGCCTGCGCGCCCAGCACCATGAATGTCTGTTTGGCGTCGTGGATCATGTTCGGAGAGCCGCACAGATAGATCGCGTGTTCGGACAAGTTGCCGATATCGGCCGCCACCGCGTCGTGCACATAGCCACGCCGGCCCTGCCAGGCATCGTCCGCGCGTGACAGCACCGGCACGTACTGGAAATCGTAGAGCCGCTCGCCCCACCGGGCAATCTCGTCATGGAGATAGAGATCCGCTGCCGAGCGCATCCCCCAGTAGAGCCACACGGGCGGACAGTCCGGATCATCCATCAGCGCTTCGAGCATGCTCTTGATCGGCGCGAGCCCGGTGCCGGTGGCCACCATCAGCAGCGGCCGGTAGTCTTCCTTGCGCAGGCTGAAGCTGCCGTGCGGGACTTCGACGTCGAGCTTGTCGCCCGGCCGCAGTTGCGGAAGCTGCCCCGTGGTGAAGCGTCCGCCCGCGATCTGCCGCACGTGGAAGTCCACCGTGTTTCCGTTCGGGGCCGATGCCATCGAGAAGCTGCGATGGCTGCCGTCCTCGAGCAGGATCTTCATGTACTGGCCCGGTTCGAACACGAACACCTCGTCGTCGGACAACGCGAGCCGCAGATGCAGCACATCGGGTCCGAGCGAGGTGATGGCCTGCACCGTCGCGGTGGTACGCCGCGCCGGAATCGCGGGTTCCGCAGCGCGCGCGGTGCTGATGACGAGGTCGCCGGCGGGCCGGGCCTGGCAGGCCAGCGCGAAGCCGGCCGCGTCTTCTTCCTCGGTCAGTCCCATCGGGAATTCTTCATAGGTCACGGCACCGTCGACCACGCGCACGCGACACGTGCCACAGCCGCCGAAGGTGCATTCGTGCGCCAGGCTGACACCGCAGCGCAGGGCGGCATCGAGCACGGACTCGCCGGGCGCCACCATGAAAACCTGCTGCGTTTCCGCAATCTCGACCCGATAGGACATGATGACTCCTTCCCTGGTTACTTCTTGATATCGGCCTGGGCCAGCACGGTCAGGTCTTCCGCCGCCAGCAGGTCGCGCAATGCTTCGAGCGCGGCCACGCCGCACGCGGTGTCTTGCTCGCCGTTACCGCCGGACAGGCCCACGCCGCCGATCACCTCGCCATTGACCACGATCGGGTAGCCGCCCACGAACACGGCAAACTTGCCGTCGAAGCTCCACTGGATGCCGAAGGCCTCATTGCCGGGCAGCGCGGGGCCGTTGGGCGGCGTGTTGAACAGGTGGGTCGAACGCTTGTGGCCGGCGGCCGTGAAGGCCTTGTTCCAGGCGATCTGCGGTCCGGTGATGCGGGCGCCGTCCATGCGTTCGAGCAGCAGCGGGTAGCCGCCGTCGTCGACGATGCAGATGGATTCCAGCACGCCGATTTCCTCGGCCTTGCGAATGGCCGCGGCCACCATGTGGCGGGCTTCCTTCAACTCGAGCTTGATGGCTTTCTTCATGTTCGTAATCCTTCAGGTGCCTTCTCAGATGCCTTGGTAGACGGTCTTGATCTGCGTATAGAACTCGAGGCCAGCGCGTCCCGATTCGCGGAACGTCGAGGTGCTCGAGCGCTTGAGACCGCCAAATGGCGCGTTGACCAGGTTGCCCGTGGTGGTGCGGTTGATCTTGACCGTGCCTGATTCGATATCGCGCGTGAAGTCGTGCATGTAGCGCGGATTGCGCGTGGCGATGGCGGCGGACAGACCGTACTCGGTGTCGTTCGCCTGGGCGATGGCGTCCGCGTAACTCTCGACTTCGATGATCGCCAGCACCGGCCCGAAGATTTCCTCGCGGGCAATGCGCATCGACTGGGTCACGTCGGTGAACACGGTCGGCGCAACGTAGTAGCCGTGCGAGAAATCGCCGTCGGACAGCTGCTCACCGCCGCACAGCAAGGTCGCTTCCTGCTTGCCGATGGCGATGTAGCTCAGCACCGTTTCCAGTTGCTTGCGCGTGGCCAGCGGGCCGAGGTCCATCCCGGCCGTCATGCCGCTGCCAATCTTCAGCGCCTTGACCTTGGCCACCAGCTTCTCGGTGAATGCCTGTTTTACCTCGCGCATCACCAGGATGCGGCTGGTGCCCGTGCACGCCTGGCCCGACAGCGACAGGCCGCCCTTGACTGCCAGGTCCACCGCGCGATCGAGATCGGCGTCTTCCATGACGATCAGCGGATTCTTGCCGCCGAGTTCCATCTGCGTGCGCGTGGTCATCGGCACGGACTTGTGAATCTGCTCGCCGGCGGAGGTCGATCCGGTGAACGAGACCGCGCGGACCTCGCGCGATTCCACGATGGTCGGGCCCACTTCGGCGGCGCTGCCGGTCAGGAAGTTCAGCACGCCTTTCGGAATGCCGGCGCGGACGAATGCTTCGGCCAGCCGGTAGCCGGACAGCGGCGCGTCGGACGAGGGTTTGAACACCACGGTGTTGCCCGTGATCAGCGCGGGTGCGATCTTGCGCGCCGGGATCGACACGGGGAAGTTCCAGGGCGCGATCACCGTCACCACACCCAGCGGCTCGCGCAGGCTGTAGACGAGCATGTCGGGATCATCGTTCGGATAGCTTTCGCCGCTGAACGTCTGACCCTCCACGGCGTAGAAGCGCAGGGTCTGCGCAGAGCGCATGACCTCGTCGCGCGCCAGGTTCAGCGCCTTGCCTTCCTCGCGGGTCAGTTCGGCGGCGATGGTGTCGGCGTTGGCTTCCAGATGCGCGGCCGCATCGTTGAGGATCTTCGCGCGCTTGCCGATCGGGGTCTTTTTCCATCCGTCGAACGCGGCTGCGGCAGCGGCCACAGCGGCGGCGGCGTCGCGCGCGTCGGACGCGGCGTGGCGGCTGACGATGTCGCGTGTGTCGGCGGGGTTGACGTTATCGACGGTACGGCCGCTGGCGCTGTCGCACCATTCGCCATCGATGTAGTTGCGGTACGTCTCGGTCATCTTGCGGGGGCCTTGAACTGGGATCGGGACACCGGACGCGGCTCGCGCGCGTCCGGGGCGTACTGCTTGCGCAACTCAGGCTGCGGCTTGTGCCTTGGTGTCGACGTAGTCGTAATAGAGCGCCGTCGTGTACAGCAGGCGCATCTGGGCGCCGATTTCGCAGATCTTCAGGCAGCGTTGCTGCAGCTCGGGCGTGTTGGCGTGCTCCAGCACGATCTGGTAGCCGCGCTCACCGTGGATCTCGTCGGACACGATGTGGAGGTCGAAGAACTCGACTTCCTCGTCGGTGAAGCCATACTTCTCGCGCAGCGTCGGCGTTTGCTTGCGATAGATCGACGGCACTTGCGATTCCAGGCCCACCACCAGGCCAGCCACGGCCACCACCGGGTCTTCGCGCATGGCCACGGCGTAGCACCAGCTTTGCAGGCCGCGCGTGGTCGGCGACATGTTGTCCGGGCTCACCACACGTTCGCGCGTGGTGCCGCAGGCTTCGGCAAAGCGGATCAGCAGATCGGTATGGCGGTCGCCGCCGATCTCTTCCTCGTACATATTGGCCAGCAGGAAGTCCTTGGCCTCGGTCATGTGGTCGGGCGTGCGAGCGTAGATGTAGCCCAGGTAATCCGCAAACGGGCCGACGTAGTGATAGTGGTTCTCTGCCCAGCGCGCCAGATGCTCGCGGCTCAGTTCGCCGCTGGCCCAGGCCTTGCTGAAGGGGGCCTGGTTAGCGCTCTTGCCCTTGATCGCGTTTTCGAGCGCGGTGCGGAATTCTTCACGGTTCATCAGTTCGGCCATGTTGGGGCTCCTGTTTTGACGAGGTCGGTTGGGGTTGGTCACCACGGCTCGCTGAGCGGTGTCGCGGCGTTTTCGGGTTTGTATACTTCCTACACTTTCGTTGGGCCGACAAAAATGCCGCGCGCGGCGGCAGGTTCATCGGAATAGGTTCAGGCAGCCGCGGCTTGGGCGGCGGTGATGCGTTGATAGGCAATACCGGCCAGCGCGACATCCTCAAGTCCCACGCCGACCGACTTGTAGATCAGGATGTCGTCGGCATGCTTGCGCGTGGGCGCGGTGTCTAGCAGTACATCGGCCAGTTCCACGATCTTCTCGTCCGGCAGCACCGCCTTGTCGGCGAGCACCAGGTCGCCGGCCTCCCGCAACGACTGCGGGCGCCATTCGACCACCACTGCGGACGCGCGTGACAGCGCCACATCGTCCAGCTCGCGTGTGTGCGGCAGGCTCGAGCCGATCGCCGCGATGAACGTGCCCGGCTTGACGATGGCGCCAGGGAACAGTGGCGTGGTCGAGCGCGAGGCCGTGACGATGATGTCTGCCGCTGCGGCCGCTTCCTCGGCCTGCGCGAATGACACGGAAACGCCGCATTGGGCAGACAGGCGCGTGGCGGCCTCCGCATCGGCATACGGATCACAGATCAGGATGCGCTGGAGCGGCAGTGCGGCCGACAGTTGCAATGCGTGCTGCACGCCCTGTGTGCCCGCGCCGAACAGCGCCAGGGTTTGCGCATCGGGGCGCGCCAACCGCTTTGCGGCCAGCACGGTGCAGGCCGCAGTGCGCAGCCGCGTGATGGCGCCGGCGTCGAACGAAGCCAGCGGGCGTCCGTCAACCGTCGAAAACAGCAGGATGACAAACGAGAACTGACCGGCGATCGTCGTGTAAACCTTGGCGCCGGCTACCTGCTGATCCGGGATTACCGCGCCAAGCGTCGAAAGCTTCACGCCGCCGGCCTCCGTGCGGATGCGTTCCTGCATGGCGGCCTGCCCGCGGCCAAAGCTGCGGAAGGCGTCGAGCATCGCGGCCTGCGCATCGGCGGCCGTGACGTGGCGATCGATCAGGGTGTCGGTGATATGGAGCATAGGGGCGTCTTGTTTGTATTTCGGTATACAGTCTACACAATGCTTCAAAAAGTGCTAGCCCCTTTTCACGAAATTCGTCGGCGCCGAACTGGTGCCAAATGCGCATATTCCGTGCGCCAGAGCGGAAAATCGCCCCTCTTTTGGGGATTTCCCTAGGCGTGGTAATTTCTGCTTGTGTCAGAGGATATGCGGAATATAGTATACAACTCGTAGTGAAAACAGAAATTCATATCCGCCCCCACAAGGGCCTCCATAACAGGGGAGCCTCATGCATCAAACCGTAGAGATCGGCCTGGCACACTGGGTGTATTTGCTAGGCGTGGCCGTGATCGTGCTGACCATGATCATGCGTGCCAACGTCGTGGTGCCGTCGATCATCGGCACGTTCCTCGTGATACTGGCCATCACTGGCAGTCCGGTCACGGCACTGGGCGGCATCTTCTCCGCGAGCCTGGTCGCGGCGAAGGAACTGTTCAATATCTTCCTGGTGATTGCCTTCATGACGGCGCTGCTCAACGCGCTGAAGTCATTGCGATCCGATGTCCGGATGGTCGAGCCGTTCCGCGTGGTGATGAAGAACGGCCACAGCGCCTATTTCATCCTGGCGGGCATTACCTACGTGATCTCGCTGTTTTTCTGGCCGACGCCGGCCGTGCCGCTGGTTTCCGCCATCCTGCTGCCGGCCGCGATTGCCGCCGGGCTGCCGCCGCTGGCGGGGGCCATGGCCATTGCGATTGCCGGTCAGGGCATGGCGCTGTCATCGGACTACGTGATTGGCGTGGCGCCTGGCATCAGCGCCAAGGCGGCTGGCGCGGCGGTCAGCGCCGCGGTGGTGGCGGATCGCGCGCTGATCCTGTCGATCATCACGGGCGGCATCGCGCTCACGCTGGCCTACCTGTCGATGCGCCGTCATATCGTTCCCGCCAGCGGCGCGTTGCTCGACCGCTGGCAGGCGCGCGCCACCGGTGTCGACACCGCAGTGGAAGCCACCGGCACCTTTGACAAGGCCGAGATCGCACGCGGCACCTCGCACGAGGAGCCGCTGGACACCGACGCCAATATCGAACGCAGCCTGGCGATGGTGGCCCAGCGCCGCGTGAAGTGGTCGAAGTTCTTCGCCGTGCTGACGCCGCTGGCCTTTGCCTGCGTTGTGACGTTGATGGTGCTGCCGAAGATTTCCTCGGGCATGGTCGATCTCAAGGGCGGTGCGGCCGCTGCGCTGGTGGGTGGCGTGGCTGCAGTGCTGATGATGCTGGCGACGCTGGCCGCCGAAGGCCCGCGCAAGATGCTCGACACGTGCCCGGAGCACATCACCGATGGCTTCGTCTTCGCGTTCAAGGCAATGGGCTCGGTGCTGCCGATCGCGGGCTTCTTCTTCGTTGGCGCGGGCGAGACCGCCGCGCAGATTCTCGGCGTCGACACGGGCCGCGCGCCGAGCCTGCTGTTCGAACTGATCCAGGCCTACCAGCACATGATTCCCGACAACCACGTGCTGGTGGCGTTCGGGGTGCTTCTGGTCGGCATGATCACCGGCATCGACGGATCGGGCTTTGCCGGACTGCCGCTGACCGGCACGCTGGCCGGCGCGCTTGGTCCCGTGGTCGGCTTCGACTCGGCCACGCTGGCGGCCGTCGGCCAGATGGGCGCGGTCTGGACCGGTGGCGGCACGCTGATCGCGTGGTCGTCCCTGATCGCCGTGGCCGGATTTGCACGTGTGCCGGTACTGGATGCCGTGCGGGCGCTGCTGTTGCCAGTGCTGGCCGGCCTGTTCGTCTCCACCATCTGCGCGATGCTGATCTGGCATTGAGCGCGTGGCGGACATCCCAATTGCCCATTCACTGATTGCGGAAAGCAGAGCTATGCCGAAAGTTGTCTTTCACAAGAACGGCCAGGTCTTCGTTGACGAGGTCAAGCCAGAAACCAACCTCGTGGTGCGCGCGGGCATCAAGCAGTTTCCTTATCCGAACTTGCGCTACGAATGCGGCATGGGCAAGTGCTCGAAATGCGCCTGCCGTGTGCTGTCCGGCGCGGAGCATCTGCCGCCGCCGAACTGGAAGGAGAAGAAGCAGCTCGGCGACCGGCTCGATCAGGGCTTCAGGCTGACCTGCCAGATCTGGCTCACGCACGACATCGAGCTCGAGCAGGAAGAACTGGCTGCCTGAAGGATGGCATGAGCGAGCAATGACCGAGGGAACCAGCGGATGAACCAAGCCATGTACGTGATCCTGACCAGCAAACCGGGCCAGTTCCGCACCGAGGCCGTGCCCGGCGTGGACCCGGTGGAGACGTGGGAGTACCTGTTCTACGGGCGCTGCACCGCCACGTTCGTGATTGCCGAGCTATCCGATACCCAACACCCGTTGAAGGTGCGTGTCATCGACGAGGCGGACAAATCCGCCGAGGTCGTCAACCACGTGCCGACGAAATTCCTCGAGCGCTTCGACACGCTCGACGCTGCCCGCACCGCGCTGCAATCGCTGGCGCATTTCGGCAGCATGGACCTCTCCCTAAGGAAGCAATGATGCAGGCCCAGACTGACATCGGCGACATCGACGCCGGCGCCGCCGTGCCCGATACCGATACCCCGCCCAAGCCCCGGACGATCGAAATCACGTTCGTGACCAACGGCGAAAAGACCGTCAACGCGCCGGAGAACAGCAATCTGCTGCGCGTGTCCCTGCGCGAGCAGGGCGGCATTCCGTTCAAGTGCGGAGGGGGAATCTGCGGCACCTGCAAGTGCCGCATCGAACGCGGGCTGGAACACACCGACGCGGTCAAGCCGAAAGAGCGCAAGCATCTCAGCGACGACGATCTGCGCGCTGGCTATCGCATGGCTTGCCAGACGTTCGTGAAGGGGGATATCGCGGTTTCCTGGTAACCGCGGGGGGGCGGGCGCCCTGGCCCTCAGGTACGCAGCCCCACCATCGCCGAAATCTTGCCCGCCGCTTCCAGCAGCGGCGGCAGGAAGCGCTCCACCATCTCCTGCGCGCTCGTGCGATTGGCCTGGCCGCTGATGTTGATCGCGGCGATGACCTGACCGCCGCGATTCCGGATCGGGGCGGACAGCGAAACCAGCCCTTCCTCCAACTCCTGGTCGTTCTGCGCCCAGCCGCGCTCGCGAATCTCGCCAATCAGCGTCTTCAGTTCGCCGATATCGGTCACGGTGCGGCGCGTGCGTGGCCGCAGGTCCGACGCGTGCAGCACGCGATCGAGTTCTTCCTGATCCAGTCCCGACAGCAGCACGCGTCCCATCGACGAACAGTAGGCCGGCAGGCGGCTGCCGATCGACAGGTTGATCGTCATGATCTTGCGTGCGGGCACGCGGAGCACATAGACGATTTCCGTCCCGTCCAGCACCGAGATCGAGCAGCTTTCATGGACCGATTGCGACAGCGCTTCCATGATCGGCTCGGCCAGATTCCAGAACGGCATCGACGTCAGATAGGCGAAGCCGAGATCGAGAATCTTTGGCGTGAGCCGGAACAGCCGGCCGTCATTCTGCACGTAGCCGAGCCCCACCAGCGTGAGCAGGATGCGTCGCGCGCCGGCGCGCGTCAGGCCGCTGGCCTGGGCGATCTCGGTCAGCGTTTGCGCGGGGTGGCTGGCATTGAAGGCGCGAATCACCGACAGGCCGCGTGCGAAGGACTGCACGTAGCTGTCGCTTGGCTTTTCGGTGGCGCCGGCTACGGGCGCGCGGGACGTTGCGGTATCGGCTGGGTTCGCCATCGATCGGAACATCGGCGTCGATGCGCCGGAATTGGCTCGGAAAGGCCGAAAGGGTAGAGGAAATGCGCCGGCTTTGCCAGTCTGACGCATTTGCGGCCGGCACCGGGGTGCCCGGGCACGCTGACGAGACATATCTGTCTATCGCATAATGTGCGTCCGCACAATGGTGGACAGATAGTCGGGACAACAAGGGTCAGCAAAGGAAACAGGGTCCGGTGAACGAAACAATTCAGTGGAACGATTGGGAGGCATTCTGCTGCGTGATCGAGCAGGGCACATTCACGGCGGCAGCCGCGGCACTCGATTGCCCGAAGTCGCGCGTCTCGGCGGCAGTGGCCCGACTGGAAACGGCCATCGGCGCCAAGCTGCTGGAGCGCACCACGCGCCGCATGCGGCTGACCGACGCTGGCGGCGCGGTCTATCGCGACGTCGCGCCGCTGTTCGCGCGACTGCGCGAGATCCGGCAGGAGACCCTGGCCCGCGAGGAGCGTGTGCAGGGGATGCTGCGCATCGCCACGCCTTATGAGTTCGGCGCCCAGCAACTCGGCGGTGTGATCTGTCGGACACTGGCGGCGCACCCCGCGCTCGACATCACGGTGGAGATCTCCCAGGGCTTGGTTGATCCGATCCGCGAAGGCTTCGACATCGCCTTCGTCACGGTGGATACCGACCTGCCGGATTCCGGCACCATCGCCCGACGCATCTGGCATATAGAAAGGGGCCTGGTGGCGGCACCGTCGCTGGCGGCTAGCCTGCCGGCGCAGATGCAGCCGGAAGATCTGTCACACATGCCGACGTTGGCCACGCCCGGTGTCTCGGTATGGGAGTTCTCGCGGGATGGGGAACGTATCTCCGTGCCGATTCGTCCGCCAATGCAGACCTATAACGCAGAACTGCGTATGCAGGCAGCGCTGGCTGGAATCGGGATCGCGCGTGTGCCGATGGCAGCCGCGGAGGCGGAGATTGCGCAGGGCAGGCTGGTGCGGATGATGCCCGACTGGCCGTTGCCACCGCTGAGGGTCTTTGCGTTACTGCCCGACCGTCGCTTGCAGCCGCGCAAGGTGCGCGCATTCATGGAAGCGATTGAATCGATGATGGGGGCCGATCTCGATGATCTCGGGCAGTAACTTGCGCTGTGTACTGCTGACGGGGCAGGGGGAGCGCCCCGTCTGACTTGCCTGGATCAGGCAGGCGAGGCTCAGGCGCCTTCGCTGTAGACGTCGCGCTTTTCGGTCACGCCACGCGCGCCTTCGGTGTAGACATCACGCTTCTCGGTCACGCCGCGCGCGCCTTCCGTGTACACGTCACGCTTTTCGGTGACGCCACGGGCGCCATCCAGGTACGGGTCGACCTTGCGGGCGATGCTTCCGTCCAGGCGGGCCAGATCCGAATTGAACTCCGATGCTTGGGCGGCGGTGGCGCCGACAGACAGGCCGATGGCGCAAAGCAGGGAGAGTGCGAGGGTCTTCATGGTTGTGCTTTCCTACTATTTTTGGCAGTGATCGCGGTGGGTTCCGCGGTGCCTGTAATGTAGGCTTCAGCAGGCACAGGAAAAAGGGAGAATCCTCGACAGACTGTCCAACGATTTGGACAATAAGGGTTTTCCCTATGGTTCCTGTCTGTGGTAGCGTGGCGCCCCGGGCACTTGTCCTATCGGGTGCGCCATCGCTTTAGAAATGGCGTTCAGGCCACTCCACGGCTGACGTTGGCGATCACCATCAGCAGGATCTGGGCGATCACGAACAGGATCAGCGGAGAGATGTCAAAGCCACCCAGGCGCGGCACCACGCGCTGGATCGGGCGCAGCAGCGGGGCGGTCAAGTGCCAGATTGGCGCCGCCAGCGGCGAGTTGGGATTCACCCACGACAGCACCGCCATCAGCAGCGTCACCCACATCACCATGCTGATGCCCCACTTGAGCATGCTGAGCACGCCCAGCGCCAGGATCACCGGCAGGAATCCGAGCGGATCGGCGCCGAGCACCAGCGCGCGGCAGAGCAGGAACGCCACGGCGGTCAGATAGGCCGCGAAGACGGTGGCCCAGTCGATGCCACCCAGGCCAGGAATGATGCGGCGCAGGGGGCGGACGATCCAGTCCGTCACCTGGAACACGCCCTGGGACACAGGATTGCGCGAAGGCAGCCGGGACAGTTGCATCCACAGGCGCAGCAGCAATGCCATGCCAAAGAGCGTGAAAACAGTATCGAGCAGGAACAGGATGATTTCCGTGAACATCGGGCGGATTTCCGTTTTGCGGTTATAGGGTGTCGGCAACCGCACAGATTCTGCCATACCGCGCCGGGACCCAAAGCGTCGAAGTACGGGCGGGATTGCCGGGCAATGCGCGCCAGCGCACGGCGGCGCCTGCGGGCGCACCTCCTATAATGGGCGGCCGGTCCACCAACGTTCTCGCTGATCCGACATCCATGCCACGCAAGTCTGCCCAAGCCAGGGCCTCCGAAGAAACCGCCGTGCTGCACAAGCAGGACTTCGAAGCACTCTCCGATTTTCGTTACCAGTTGCGCCGCTTCCTGCGTTTCTCGGAGGAGGCCGCGCGCGCCGAAGGCGTGACCGTCCAGCAGTATCTGCTGATGCTGCATATCCGCGGATGCCCGGACAAGAACTGGGCTTCGGTGGGCGAACTGGCCGAGCGCCTGCAGGCCAAGCAGCATGGCGTGGTGGCGCTGGTCAACCGGTGCGAGGCCGCCGGACTGGTCAGCCGCAAGATCAATCCCGACGATCGCCGCGTGGTGCAGATTCATCTGCTGGCCAAGGGCGAGCGTTGCCTGAACCGCCTGGCGGCACTGCATCGCACGGAACTGGAATCGCTGCGCAACACGTTCCGCGTGGCGCGTATCACGGCGTTCAACGACGACGGCGCCGAGCGCATCTGATCGACCTCCCGCATGGAGGCGATGAGGTGATGACGCGATGATGCGGTTACAGGCGGTTACCCATCACAATCTCCGGTGACACCTGCGGCCGGACGACGGCACTAGACTCCCGCGCAATACCAATACGCGCATCGACGCAGGAGCCTTCATCATGTCTTTCCCGTTCCGTCCGGTTGTGTTGGCCGCGCTCGCCGCGAGCGCCCTGGCTGGCTGCGCCGCGCCATATGGCGGCTATGGCGATGGCTACGGGTCGGGCTATGGCGGCTCCTACGGCTCTTCCGGCTCGTCCGGCTCCTACGGCAGCACCGCATACGGTGGCGCCTCGTATGGCAACGCTGGCTATGGTGGCAGCGGTACGCAGGTCAGCGGTGGCTACCCCGCCTATCCGCAGCAGCAGGGCTACCCTCAACAGCAGGGATATCCTCAGCAGCAAGGCTATCCCCAGCAGCAGACCTACCCGCAACAGCAGACCTATGACCAGTACGCTTACCCGTCGCAGCCTTCCGCGCCGCAGGGTGGGAACTACGACGGCAGCTGTAACAACGGCTACAACGACCAGTACGCCGTGCGTTATGGATGGGTGGAGTCGATCGAGCAACTGGCCGGTCAGCCGGCCGACACGAGCGGCGCCGGTGCCGTGATCGGCGGTGTCGTGGGTGGTCTGCTGGGTCACCAGGTGGGCGGCGGCCGCGGGAATACCGTCGCAACGATCGGTGGCGCGGTGGCCGGCGCGCTGGCCGGCAATGAAGTGGAGAAGCGCTCCGGCACCACGCCGGCGGCTTTCCGCGTGCGCGTGCGCACTAACGACAACGTCTACGTGACCGTGACGCAGAACAGCCCGTACAACCTGCGCACGGGCGATCGCGTCAAGATTCAGAACGGCGTGGCGATGCCGTATTGAGCGCGCGGCGTCCGCTGCGGCAGTTGAAACCGTCGAAGACGTACTGCGCAGCGGAACGGCGGCTACATTGAAGCGTCAGGACAGCGCGTTGGTCAGGAACGTCAGCGCGCGGCCATGCGCGAGCGCCGCCGAACGCTGGTGGTACGAACCACGCGCCCAGCAGTTGAAACCGTGGTCGGCCTGGTCATAGACGAAGACCTCGACACCGCGCTTGCCCGCCACAGCCTGACGCACACGTTCGACGTCCTCGGGCTTGATGTGGGCGTCGAGCGCGCCATAGTGGAACTGCACCGGGACGTTGAGCGCTTCTGCTTCCTTGAGGTTGTTCTGGATACCGCCGCCGTAGTACGGCACCGCCGCATCGACCATGCCGCGCGCGGCCGCCATGTACGACAGCAGCCCGCCAAAGCAGTAACCCACTGCCGCCACCTTGCCGCCGGCGCCGATTTCCGCGCGCAGCGCCTTGGCCGTCGCACCGATGTCGGATACGGCTTCCTCCAGGTTCACGGCCTGGCGCAGCTTCATGGCCTCTTCCCAGTCCTTGCCCGAGTAGCCAAGTTCCACGCGCGGCGCCGTGCGCCAGAACACGTCCGGCGCCAGCACCACGTAGCCGTCGGCGGCGTACTGGTCCGCTACGGAGCGGATGTGCTCGTTGACGCCGAAGATCTCCTGGATCAGCACGATGCCCGGGTTGCCCGGCTGCTTGCCTGCTGGCGGCAGGCTCAGGTAGGCGTCGAAGCTGCCATCGGGGGTATCGATACGAATCCAGCGGCTATTGGTGGTCATGGTCGGAAACTCCGGGGTGAAGTGTTCAGAGGGTGGGGAACCAGGGCGCAAGTTTGCCACCGGTAAGGCAATCGTGCAGCGGACCACGCGATACATGGGTGCGGGTCCGCGCAAAAAAACCGGCATCCGGGGGACGGATGCCGGCATTGGCCGGGCGACAGCCGGGCCTCATATGTGCCCGTGTGGCTTACCAGCGCATCTGGACGTTCTTCTCGCCCGGACTCAACGTGGCGTGCTTCGACATGCCTTCATAGGTTGCCACCACCTGATAGGACGCACGCGGCCCCCGGATCAGGCAGCGCGGTCCGGTGGATCGGAACTCGGCCACTTCCTTGCCGTTTCTCATCAGCTTGACGTTCACGTCGGACAGGTACTCGCCCCGTCCGCCTTGTGTGAACAGCAGACCCATGTCGTAGTTGCGGGCCTCGCTGCGCATTTCGGCCTGCTCGTCCGCGGCAACCCCGCCGCAGACATAGGTGATCGGCCCTGACGTCGAACTCGTGATGTCCGCACGTGCCGCCATGGCGGCGCCCAGTGACATCACAGCGACGCCAACCGCGCACAAGTTGCGCGCGCGCTGGCGCATGGCAATCTGTTCTGTTCTCATCGCTTCCTCCTGCCAGGTAAAGCGGATGCGATGACGATGATGGAGACACGTGTGGAACTTTCGCACTCCGGGGCCGAGCTGGTGGCCCGTCGCGCATCCGAGGTTACTCGTCTCAAGTACATACCCGTACGCACGCCGGGAATGTCAGTGTTTGGCTGATCCTGATGCCGGACAGGCCAGACGGGATTTGGGGAGAGTGCAGGCGCGTGCCTATCATGAAAGGATATGACGCGTGCCGCGCATGAAGCCGCGCAGCATTTGCCGGGTCACAGTCACACTCACCCATGCACAACAGGAGACGGATCATGTCCAACCACACCTACAAACTGGTCGAGATCGTCGGGTCGTCGGCGGACGGCAGCGATGCCGCCATTCGCAATGCGCTGGCAAAGGCCTCGGAGTCCATCAAGAACATCGACTGGTTCGAGGTCGTGGAAACGCGTGGCCATGTGCAGGATGGCAAAGTCGCGCACTTTCAGGTGACGCTCAAGATCGGGTTCCGCGTGAACTGAACGGGGCCGGCGGCATGGCGCAGGCCCCTGTTCCGCCGCGCCGGCCGCCCGCCCGTCAGTCGAACTGGTAGGACCAGAGCAGGTTGAATCGCGGCGAACGATGGCTCGCGTTGGTCGGCTTGTCGCCCACAGGCTGCGCCACCGAGATATCCATCGTGTAGTAGCGACGGTCGGAGAACCGCAGGCCGACGGCGACCGATTGCAGCGTCCGGTGCGACAGCGACACGCTGTTGGAGAACACGCGCGCGTAGTCGGTGACGATGAACGGCTGCAGCGTCTTCAGGTAGGTGTAGTCCACCGCGAACATCCGGTTGATCTCGGCGGAGGCCCCCCAGCCCTTGTCTCCAGCCACTTCGCCGGCGGGATAGCCCAGGCCGAAGAAGCGGCCGCCGAAGCTGATCTGCTCGCTCGATGCCAGCCGGTTGCCGCTGTACTGGCCTGCCGCGGAAACCGATGTGCCAAATCCGTAGGGCAGGTCGTTGGCCTGCGACACGAGCAACCGGGTGCGGAAGAAGCTCAGGTCGTTGATGTTGTTCTGACGGCTTGCCCCGAGCCCGTCAAAGCCCTTGTAGAAGCCCAGCGTGGCGTTGCGCGTGAAACCCTGGCCGCGCTGCAGGTACGACGCCTCCGCGCTGGCCACGCGCACATCGGTCGACAACTCGATCTGCCGGCCCGCGCCGGGCTGCACCGCCTGCGTGTAGCGCTCGAACTGGTTGTTCGCGTAGAAGCCGCCGGTCAGCGTGAGCGCATGGCGGTTGTTGAGGATCACGGGGTAGCTCAGCGTGCCGCCGAGACGCTTGGAGTCGTTGACATAGCGCGATTCGAAACCGATGGGCGCCAGTGACGTGTTCTCGGGCACGCCGCGATAGTGCGACGCCGTCACCTTGGCCAGCATGCCCTCGGTGCCGATCGGCTGGGCGTAGTTGAGCGCGTAGTACTCCTCGTCGTTGTGGCCCTTCGGGAAAAGCGTCGTGAACGAGAGCTGCTCGCCGAGCGGCGTGAGGCTGTTGGTGGTGGCCGTGGCGATGGCGCGCAGGCCCGGCGACATCCACTCCACACCGGTGCCGAACGTGAACGGCTTGCGCTTGGCCTCGAGCACCATCTCGCACGCGCCATCGGTGGTGGTGGGCGGCTGCACTGTGGCGTTGATCTGCATGCCCGGCTGCTGCGACAGCACGTTGACGTAGTGCTCGAAGCTTTCCTGCCGTAGCGGGCGCTCGCGCATCAGTTGCTGCGCGATCTTGCGCAGGCGGCCCTCGGCTGGGCCAGGCTTGCCGCGGACCGTGACGTTGGCCACGTAGCCTTCCACCACGGTGATCAGCACGTCGCCGTTCTCGAACGACTGCGCGGGCACAAACGCGAACGACAGCGGGTATCCCGCGTCCTTGTACATCTGGGTGACAGATTCCGCGGCCTGCAGCAGTTCGGCCACGCTGATCTCGCGGTTAGCCAGCGGCGAGAACTTGGCGGCGATCTGCTCGAACGGCAGCGTTTTCGCGCCTTCGATCTTGAAATGCTTCGGCGTCAGGCGCGAGGCGAGCAGATTCTGCATGGCTGCATCGGGGCGTTCCACCTGCACGGTGACATTGCTCTGCGCAGGCTTGCTCGGCGCGATGGTCGGGAGAGTCTGGGTCGGATCGCCCTGGACCGGGCTCCGTTCGGCATGAGACAGGCCGCTATGAATGGCGCCGATGCCAATCAGCAATGCGGCAACACGCTTGCGTGTACGCATGGTAATACCCCTTGATCAAGACAGCTTTGCGGCTATGACGCCGCGTGCCACGGACGGTAGGGATGCCGCTCTCCCTGCCGCCCATCTGTGGCCGCGACGCTTTTGCTTCAGTTGATTTGGTTGATTCGCTTGATTCGGTTGCTGTTCAGGTCAGTGCCTGGTGCCACCCAGCGCGCCGGTCAGGCCGCTGACCAGTCCGCCGACGAGGCCCGTGACGGGTGCCAGCGGATTGGCGGGCTTGGTGCCGCCCGTCGTCGTGCCACTGGTGCTGGCGGGCGCGTTGCCACCAGTGAGGCCGGCAACGATGCCGGTGACCGGGGCCAGCGGACTGGCCGTGGTGCCGGCGCTATTGCCGCCGGTCAGTCCACCGGTGATGCCGCTGACAAGGCCTGTCACCGGCGCAAGCGGGCTGCTGCTGCCGCCTGCCGTGCCAGACAGTCCGCCGGTCACGCCGCTGACGAGACCGGTAACGGGCGCGAGGGGGCTGGCGCCACCGCCGGCTGCGCTGGTCAGTCCGCCGGTCAGGCTGCTGACGAGACCCGTCACAGGTGCCAGCGGGCCGGCGCTGCCCCCCGTCGCGCCGCTCAGGCCGCCGGTGAGGCCGCTGACGAGCCCGGTTACGGGCGCCAGTGGATTGGTGACGCTGCCGCCCGCAGGTCCATTCACGACGCCGCCGACCGAAGCCACCGTATTGCCCACGCCGGTAACCACGCCACCCACGCCCGAGACGACAGGCGTATTGGTGTTGGTCAGTGTGGTGCCCGCTACAGCCAGTGCGCCGCCCACCGTCGCCAGCAGGTTGCTGACCGGTTGGCCCAGACCCGTCGCCGCGCCCAGCGTCTGCGTGCCGTTGGTCAGCGTCGACGTGAGCGGCACAATGATCTTGCTGACGCCGCCGGTCAGTTGCTCGACGGGACCGGTCGACAGCACCGTGCCGAGTTGCGTGCCAACGTTGCTGACGGTGCCACCCACCTGCGACACCACGCCGCCGAGCGGTGTGGTCAGCGCGGCCAGCGGCGCGAGCGGTCCGGTGCCAAGGCCGCTGACCGCGCTGCCCGCATTCGTCACCGCATTGCCGAGCTGGCTCACCACGCCACCGGTGCTGGCCACGGTCGTGCCCACGGGGTTGGTGGCGTTGGGGATGTTGCCGAGGCCGGACTGCACGCCGTTGGCAAGCGTGCTGACGGCATTGCCAACCGATGTCACCACGCCACCCAGACCGGTCTGGGTCTGCGACGGCAGGCCCGGCACGTTCGCGTTGCTGATGGCGTCGCCGAGACCGCTGACCGTCTTGCCGGCGCCGTCTGCGACCGAGCCCGCGTTGCTGACGATCGTGCTGGTCGGCGTCAGCGCGGCAGTGGTGCCACCGCCGCCGTTGTTGTTGCCACCACCGCTGTTGCCGCCGTTTCCACCTGCGCCGTTGCTGCCCAGGTCCGTGCCGGCACCACCGGTGCTGCCAGACCCACCGGCCCCGCCATTGGTGCCGCTGCTGCCAGTGCCGGCCGACGTGCCCGCCGACGTGCCTGCGGTACCACCCGTTCCGCCCGAGCCGCTGGTCCCCATCGAAGTGGAACCGCTGCCACTGGCGCAGCCGCCCAGCGCGAACAGTGCCCCCAGTACTGCCGTGATGACGATCCGCTTCTTGAAATCTTGTTGTTGGCGCATGACCTGTTCCCCTTTTGTCTTTTCTCTTACCCGTCGAAGTTCACGTGCACGCTCGTCGGTCGAGCGTCGAGATGTGTGGCGTGCCGTGGCTGCGGATGTATGCGCAAGCGGTGTGCCAATCGAGGACCACGAGTGGACCGGAGCCCAACGCAAGTAGGGGTGCTGCCCGCAAACGCACGTCTGACAAGGGTTTGCGGGCAGCCGATCAAACGCCCGCATCAAGCGGACGGTGGTTGTGGCAAGTGGGCGAGGCGTTACGCGTTACGTAACGCGCGGCGCTTTCGTAACGCGCCGATGGCGTGGTCCGCCGTGTCGCCTGACCTGGAAATCGTGCACGTCGTTGCGCCGGAAAGCCGCGCCGCATAACGGGTTCAGGGCAGCGTGCCGTGGTTTTCCAGCGTTCGTATCGAACATGCGATTGACCCTGGCACACGGCTTGCGCAACAGGCCACGGCAAAGCGCGCGAGTTGCGATCGCACACGTCCACCAGAGGAGATCAAAACATGAAGACCACGAGCCAATTGCAGCGTCCCCGTTATTCCACGAATGTCGTGGCACTGGCTTGCGCTGCCGCGCTCGCCCTGCTGGCCGGCTGTTCGTCCGGCGGTTCGGGCAGCGGCGCAAGCCCTTCGCCATCCACGCCGGCCGGACCGACCCCGACGCCGACCCCCACGCCCACCGCCGCGACGACGCCGACTGCAAAGGTGGTGGAAGGCGCTGGCAATACGGTGACGGCGGCAGGCAACGCGGTGAGCCAGATCGGCCAGCAGATCAAGGACACGAACGTTCCGCTGGTACCCACCGGCGCAAAGAACGCCACCGGCGATGTGGTGATAAATGCCGGGGCAACCGTTGCCACGCTCGGTGCCGGCGTTGCCAATGGGCTCGGACAGATGGGTGCCGTCGACAACCCGGTTGGTGTCACTGTGGCCAACACTGGCAACGTCGTGACGCAGACTGGCAAGACGGTGGTCAGCGCGGGCGACCTGGTGCAAGCCGTGGGCACCGGCCAGCTTGCCCCACTCGCACCAGTGACCACGCCTGTCGGCGGCGTGGTGCAGAGCGTGGGCAGCGCCGTGATGGGCGCCGGCAATCAGCTCGGCACGGCCTTGTCGACGGGCGCCGTGGCGGAACTGACGGGTAGCACAAGCAAGGTCATCGTGCCGCTGACCACGCAACTCACCAACGCCACGCAGACCGTCGGTGGCGCAACCGGTCTGGGCGCGCCGGTCAACAACCTGCTGGTAACGGTGGGCAACACGGTGGCCAGTGCCGGCAGCATGATCACCAACACCAATACGCCGATCGTCTCTCCGCTGGGTGGCGTGGTGACCGAGACCGGCAAGACCGTCGCGGTGGCGGGCGGTCTGCTGCAAGGCACGGGTAGTGGTGCGGGCACCAATCCGCTGGGCAGTCTGCTCAGCAGCCTGCCGATCAACAGCTTGCCGGTTGCCAATGTGGCCAGTGCGACTGGCTCCGCGAGCGCCAATCCGGTCAGCGGCCTGCTGGGTAGCCTTCCGGTCAGCAACCTGCCCGTTGTAGGCAGCGTGGCGGGTGCAGTGGGTGGAGCAGGTGGTGCGGCGGGCGCGAATCCACTGGCTCCCGTGACGGGCCTGGTCAGCGGCCTGACCGGCGGATTGACCGGCGGATTGACCGGCGGATTGACTGGTGCGACGGGTGGCGCGGCGTCCCGCGGCAGCAGCCAGAATCCGCTCGCTCCGGTCACGAACCTGCTCGGCGGCCTGACACAACGCTGATCGCGCAACGAATCGGGAAAGTCCTCTAATCCGGCGAATTGGGTTCAGGACTTTCCCTGACAACTGGTCGACATCTTTACGGTGCGCTGTCGTCTTTACCCCGCGCGGCGCATCCTTTTATTGCGCGCCGTGCCGCGTCCCGCATGTTGGCGTGCAGGATGCGGCACGGCGGTGCCGGCTTTATTGCCCTTCATTCAACAATTGGCAGTTCCTCATCCCTAAGTATGAAAATCGGGCAAAGTTGTTTCAAACGTATGTCCCACTCTATGCTGATTCATACCTAGCCCAAACGGGGGGTATGGATGAGACATTCCATGTCTTATAAAGGCTGTACCAGCGATCGGAATATAGAAATGCCACGGAGAAATCATCGATGGCATCACGTCAGGACCGGGGTATCGCTGGGTTCCGTGTACGGAAAATTTTCTCATCGGGAGTGAGAACATGCGTCAAGTAAAAGCGTCCCTCTTTCGCAAAGCGCAACGCGGAGCGACTGCCATCGAATACGGGCTGATCGCAGGTCTGATCGCCGTAGCCATCGTCGCCGGGGTTACCGACCTCGGTAAAAATCTCGGCACCGGTTTCTCGAATCTTGCTACCAAGGTAACAACGTGGTTCGCCGCGGTTGGCCCCTGACGCAATAACGCCATTGCCGCCGCTGGCCGGTTGACCAGCGGAATCCGACTTATCGAATCGCACGTATATACCGTGCCAGCCTGAATGCTGGCCGCGGCGGGACGCTTGTGCCCTGACGGCGCGGTTCGGTGCCTGGCCTCTGACGAGGATGAAGTGGTAGCGCCGCACTGGCCGCGGGTCGTACATGGACGGCTGGGGAAAAAGTAGCAGGAGTGGTGCCAAGTCGCGCAATGCAGCACGAGAAGAACGGCCGCGGCCGGTGCCGGCAGTCATGCCGGTACCGGTCCCGTGGCCCCTTGGCGCCGGCATGCTGGCGTGCAGAAAATACCGGGTGAAGCATGCACTTAACGGGGAATGCGTACCGGCGTCGCGCGAAAGGCATCGCGGCGCTTGAGTTCGCCATTGTTGCACCGTTGTTCCTGACGCTCGTGCTGGGTATCACGTACTACGGCACGGTGTTCGTCTTGCAGCAGGCGCTGACGCTCGCGGCCGAAGAAGGCGCGCGGGCTGCCTTGCGTTATCCGCTCACCTCGACCGGAGGCACCACCGCCTCCACGCTTGATCTTCGCGTTGCCGCCGCCGCGCAGACCGCGCGCGCGATGCTGCCGACGTCGATGTCCTCGCTGATCTCGTCCGCGAACGTCGCCCAGCCCGTGACGTGCGCGTCCCCGTCCGGCACGCAGTGCGTGCAGGTGACGCTGAGCCTGCCAACCCGATCGATCCTGCCATCGGTGCCAATGGTTCCTGTGCCGGCCGTGCTGACCGGTTCGGCGATGGTCCAGCTATCTCCCGACATCTGAGCCCAGAGATCTGACATCCCCATGAACGACGGCCCGCATTTCATCCATCGACGCAACCCGAGACAAGGCTTGGCATGAGCAGCAAACAGATACGGATCGTGGCGATTGTCCTGCTCGTGCTGGCCGGTCTGCTGGCATTGCTGGCGCTGCAGGCGGCACGCCACACGGCCGTGCCGGCACCCGCGCAGGGCGTGGTGGCCACGCACGCCGTGGTCGTGACCACGCGCGCGGTGCCGGCAGGCAAGCCGCTGCCGGCGGACGCGCTCCAGGTCCTGCAGTTGCCGATCGAACCGGGTGGCGCGTACCAGGACGTCGCACGTGTTGCCGGCCAGGTGCCGCTGGTCAACCTTGGCGCCAACGTGCCGGTGCTTGAAAGCGAATTGCTGGCCGGGCTGGCCCGTCAGATTCCCGATGGCGAGCGCGCGATGGCGGTGGCCGTGGATGAAGTGATCGGCGTCGGCAATCAGGTACAGCCTGGCGACTTTGTCGATGTCTTCGTGGTCCTGCGGCGCGATAGCCAGGAGATTCCTGAAAGCCAGACGCGGATGTTGTTGTCGCGCCTGCGCGTGCTGGCGTACGGCAACGGTGCAGTGAATGAAGCGCCGAAGCAGCAGGGCGAGCAGATGATGGCACGCCGCGAAGGCGCGAAAACGGCGGTGCTGTCGGTGCCGCTGGAGCAGGTTGGCACGCTGGTCATGGCGCAGCAGGCTGGCCGCCTGATGCTCGCGCTACGTAATCCGACTGACGAGGCGATGCCCAGCGACGGCATGTTCGCGGACCCGCCGGGGGTGCTGCAGGCCCGCGCGGGTGTGCCACCCGAAGCCCAGCGCGCGCCGGTGGACAAGGCTGTGGCG
>NZ_ANKP01000118.1:0-26720 GCF_000319775.1 Cupriavidus sp. HMR-1 | reverse complement strand
AGGGCTGCCGCACGAGCCGCGCGCTGGCCGACGAGGCGCTCGAACGGGCAGGGCTGATGCAGCACGCTGGCCGGCTTGCCAGCGATCTCGCGCATGGCCAGAAGCGCCAGCTCGAGGTGGCCATGTGTCTCGCGACCGAGCCCGTGGCACTGCTGCTCGACGAACCGCTGGCTGGCATGGGGGCCGAGGAGTCGGAGCGGATGCTTGACCTGCTGCGCGGCCTGAAGGAGGGCCACGCGATCCTGCTGGTCGAGCACGACATGGAGGCCGTGTTTGCCGTGGCCGATCGCATCACGGTGATGGTGAACGGCACGGTGATCGCCACCGGCGATCCGGCCAGCATCCGCGCCAATCGGGAAGTGCAACTGGCCTATCTCGGCGAAGAGGAGGCCGCATGAGCCATGCCGCGATCATTGACGCAGATGGCGTCAACGCCTGGTATGGATCGAGCCACGTGCTGCGCGGGATCGACTTTCGCGTCGGCGCCGGCGAGTCGGTTGGTTTGCTTGGTCGCAACGGTATGGGCAAGAGCACGTTGCTGCGGACGCTGCTGGGCCACGTGCGCGAACGTGAAGGCGGGATCCGCGTGGTGGGGCGCGATATGTCGCGCGCGCGGCCGCATGAGGTCGCCCGGCTCGGTATCGCCTATGTCCCGGAAGGGCGGGGGATATTTCCTAACCTGAGCGTGCGCGAGAACCTGTTGATGGCTGCGCGCGCCGGGAGCCAGGGCCGCAAGGATTGGGACGAGGCCCGCGTGCTGGACCTGTTCCCGCGCCTGAAAGAGCGGTTGTCGCACGGCGGGCAGCAGTTGTCGGGCGGCGAACAGCAGATGCTGTCGATCGGCCGCGCGCTGATGACCAACCCGGATTGCCTGATCCTGGACGAGGCTACCGAAGGGCTGGCGCCCAAGATCGTCCATGAGATCTGGAATGTGATCGCCACGATACGGGCGACGGGGATCGCGTCGGTGGTTGTCGACCGAAACTACCGGGCCGTGCTGGCCCATGTGGACCGGGTGGTCGTGCTGGAAAAGGGGCTGGTGGTCATGTCCGGGCCCGCCGCCGATCTGGCCGCCGCGCCGGCCGCGCTGGACCGTTACCTGGGCGTTTGATTTCCAGAATCGGCGGCCCGCCATGGGGCGCCAGTGTGGCTTGACCGCAACGCTCGTTTGGTGGGGCAACCCACCGCGAAGGGTGACCAGGGCTTGACCATGGCCCACTTCGCTTCCATGCTTGTTCGGTCGCATTGGCAACACGGGCATCTTCCACAGTGGTCGTCTTACAGCACTTCATCTAGAATGCGCGCGTTTGTGCAATGCAATAGAGGCAGAGACGGCCATACCGCCCCATCGGGGACCGGAGCCGCTTGCGCGAGAGAATTTGTGCCTGAATCACCACATCGGTAGGTTTTATGTCCGGCAGCCCGCCGGGTGAGCCGAAGTCAGGCCGGAGAGGCGCGAGCCGGTCCACCAGACCCAAATCCATGACTCAATCCACAACCAGTCACTACTACGTCGAAAGCCCGAGCTCCCGTGCGCTCGTGGTCGGCGCGATCGGTGTCGTCTTCGGCGATATCGGCACCAGTCCCCTTTACTCGCTCAAGGAATGCTTCAGCCCGGAACATGGCATTCCGTTCAGTCCCGATGCGGTGCTCGGCATCATCTCGATGCTGTTCTGGGCCTTTGTCATCGTCGTGTCGCTGAAGTACGTGATGTTCGTGATGCGGGCCGACAACAACGGCGAGGGCGGCATTCTGGCGCTGATGGCGCTGGCCTTGCGCACGGCGGCGCCACGGTCACGCATGGCCAAGCTGATCATGATGTTCGGCATCTTCGGCGCGTGCATGTTCTACGGCGACGCGGTGATCACGCCGGCCATCTCGGTGCTGTCTGCCGTCGAAGGGCTGGAGATTGCCGCGCCGGGGCTTTCCCACTTCGTGATTCCGATCACACTGCTGATCCTGGCCTTGCTGTTCTTTATCCAGCGCAGCGGCACGCATGTGGTGGGCAAGCTGTTCGGGCCGATCATGGTGGTGTGGTTCCTGGCGCTCGGCGCGCTGGGCCTGATCCATTTGGTGCAGGCACCCGGGATCGTCAAGGCCATCAACCCGGTCTATGCGGTGTCATTCCTGCATGACCACTCGCTCCAGGCGTTCATCGTGCTGGGTAGCGTGTTCCTGGTGCTGACTGGCGCGGAGGCGCTCTACGCCGATATGGGCCACTTCGGCGCGAAGCCGATCCGCACGGCCTGGTTCGTGCTGGTCATGCCGTGCCTGATCCTGAACTACTTTGGCCAGGGGGCGATGCTGCTGGGCAACCCCGACGCGATCGAAAATCCTTTCTACCTGATGGTGCCGTCGGCGCTGCAATTGCCGATGGTGTTGCTGGCCACCGCGGCCACGGTGATTGCGTCGCAGGCCGTGATCTCGGGAGCGTTCTCGCTGACGAGCCAGGCCATCCAGCTTGGTTTCATGCCGCGGATGCGTATCCGCTATACCTCGGCGGCGGAGATTGGCCAGATCTACATGCCTGTGATCAACTGGATCCTGCTGGTACTTGTGATCTGCGTGGTGCTGGCCTTCAAGAAGTCCGATAACCTGGCGGCCGCGTACGGTATCGCCGTGACCACGACGATGGTGATCACCACGTTCCTGGCCGCGCTGGTGATGCGCAACGTCTGGAAGTGGAACCCTGCACTGGTGACGCTGATCAGTCTGACGTTCCTGGTGGTCGACATGTCGTTCTTCGCGGCCAATCTGCTCAAGATCGCCGAGGGCGGCTGGTTCCCGCTGCTGATGGGTGGTAGCGCGTTCTTCCTGTTGATGACCTGGCACAGTGGTCGCAAGCTGCTGCGCGCGCGTAGTCTGGAAGATGGCATTCCGCTGGAGCCGTTTATCGCCGGCCTGCTGGCGCACCCGCCGCATCGCGTGGAGGGCACGGCCGTGTTCCTGACCGGCAACACCGAATCGGTGCCGGTGTCGCTGCTGCACAACCTCAAACACAACCGCGTGCTGCACGAGCGGGTGGTTTTCCTGCAGTTCGTGACGCGCGACATTCCATACGTGGACGACGACGAGCGCCTGAGCTGCAAGGATCTGGGCGGCGGCGTCTACATCCTCAAGTCCGAATACGGCTTCAAGGAAACGCCTGATGTGCAGCGGGTGCTGGATCTGGCCCAGCGCAAGCTCGGCATGCAATTCGAGTTGATGGAAACCTCATTCTTCATCGCACGTGAATCGGTGATTCCGTCGAAGCTGCCGGGTATGTCGATGTGGCGCGAAAGCCTGTTCGCGTGGATGCATCAGAACGGCGCCAAACCGTCGGACTTCTTCTCGATTCCGGCCAACCGCGTGGTGGAGCTTGGGACGAAGGTAGAAATCTGATTCCCAAGGTCCAGATGTGACAACGCCCCGCAACAGCGGGGCGTTTTGTTTTTCCCCCTCTCCCCGCGAGCGGGAGAGGGGGAGGGGAACTGCCGGGACTTAGCGCTTCAGCTTGGCGAATGCCGCTGCCATCGCGCCTTGCGGCACCGCCTCACGACGGTTGCCGCTGTTGGCGCCCTTGCCACCGCCGTTACGTTGGCCACCGCGATCGTTCGAGCGATCGGCGCCGCCTGCGCGTGCCGTGGCCTGACCCGGTTCGTCATCGAGGCGCATCGTCAAGCCGATGCGGTTGCGCTTGACGTCGACTTCCATCACCTTGACCTTGACGATCTGGCCGGCCTTGACCACCTCGTGCGCATCCTTGACGAACTTCGTCGAAAGCGCCGAGATATGGACCAGACCGTCCTGATGCACGCCGATGTCGACGAACGCGCCGAAGGCCGCCACGTTCGTCACCACGCCTTCGAGCACCATGCCGGGCTGCAGGTCCTTGACGTCCTCCACACCATCCTGGAACGTCGCGGTCTTGAACTCGGGGCGCGGGTCGCGGCCCGGCTTTTCGAGTTCGGACAGGATGTCGCGCACGGTCGGCAGGCCGAACGTGTCATCGGCAAACTGCTGGGCCGACAGGCCGCGCAGGGCATCGCGGTTGCCCATCACATCGGGCAGGCCCTTCTTGATGTGGTCCAGGATGCGCTGCACCACCGGATAGGCTTCCGGGTGCACCGACGAGCGGTCGAGCGGGTTGTCCCCGTCGTTGACGCGCAGGAAGCCGGCGGCCTGTTCGAACGTCTTGTCGCCCAGGCGCGGCACCTTCTTCAGTGCATCGCGATTCGAGAACGCGCCATTGGCGTCGCGGTATTCGACGATATTGCGCGCCAGTACCGAGTTCAGGCCCGAGACACGCGCCAGCAGCGGGGCGGAGGCCGTGTTGACGTCCACACCCACCGCGTTTACGCAGTCTTCCACCACGGCGTCCAGCGCACGCGCGAGTTCGCGCTGGTTCACATCATGCTGATACTGGCCCACGCCGATCGATTTCGGGTCGATCTTGACCAGTTCAGCGAGCGGGTCCTGCAGCCGGCGGGCGATCGACACCGCGCCGCGCAGCGACACGTCGAGTTCCGGAAACTCCTTGGCTGCCAGTTCCGAGGCCGAGTAGACCGATGCGCCGGCCTCGCTGACCACGATCTTGGTGAGCTTCAGCTCGGGTGCGCCCTTCATCAGGTCCTGCACCAGCTTGTCCGTTTCGCGGCTGGCCGTGCCGTTGCCGATCGAGCACAGCGCGACGTTGTGTTGCTTGGCCAGACGTGCCAGCGTGGCCAGCGACCCATTCCAGTCGCGGCGAGGCTCGTGCGGGTAGATCGTTGCCGTTTCCAACAGCTTGCCCGTGGTGTCCACCACGGCGATCTTGCAGCCCGTGCGGATGCCCGGGTCGACACCCATCACCGATTTCGGGCCGGCCGGCGCGGCCAGCAGCAGCTCGTGCAGGTTGCGGCCGAACACTTTGATGGCCTCGCCCTCGGCGGTCTCGCGCAGTTGCGTGAGCAGTTCGGTTTCCAGATGCGGCTGCACCTTGACGCGCCAGCTCCAGCGGCAGACATCGGCCAGCCACTTGTCGGCGGGGCGATTCTGGTTCTGGATGCCGACGTGGCGCGCGATCATGCCTTCGCATGGATGCGGCACCATCGCGTCCTGTTCCTCGCCAAGGCCAAGCTTGACCATCAGCACGCCCGCGTTGCGGCCGCGGAACAGCGCCAGCGCGCGGTGCGACGGCACGGTGCGGATCGTCTCGCTGTACTGGTAGTAGTCGCGGAACTTCTCTTCCTCGGCGGTTTCCTTGCCCTCCACGACGGAGGATGTCACCACGCCGTTGTTCCAGAGGTGCTCGCGCAGCTTGCCGAGCAGTTCCGCCGTTTCGCCGAACTGCTCCGACAGGATGTCGCGCGCGCCGTCCAGCGCGGCCTTGACGTCGGGCACGCCGCCGTCGGCGGTGGGGTTGCCGTTGACGTACTTGGCGGCCTCGGCTTGGGGGTCGAGCGTCGGGTCGGCCAGCAGTGCCTGCGCAAGTGGTTCCAGGCCGCATTCGCGGGCGATCTGCGCGCGCGTGCGACGGCGCGGCTTGTAGGGCAGGTACAGGTCTTCCAGCGTCTGCTTGGTGTCGGCCGCTTCAATGGCCGCGCGCAGTTCGTCGGTGAGCTTGCCCTGTTCCTCGATCGACGCCAGGATCGTGGCGCGACGATCTTCCATGTCGCGCAGGTAAAGCAGGCGCTCCTCAAGCGTGCGAAGCTGCGTGTCGTCCAGGTTGCCCGTGACTTCCTTGCGATAGCGGGCAATGAATGGCACCGTGGCGCCTTCGTCCAGAAGGTTGACGGCAGCCGCTACCTGGCGGGGTTGCACGGACAGTTCGGCCGCGATCAGCGACACAATCTTTTGCAGAACGGAAGCAGGCAGATTGGACATCGAGAATACGAGTCAGTCGAAAGCGGGGCATTGTGCCACAAGCGCGATGTGCGGCTGGTGACGGGGAGACACCTTTTGTGCCCGCTGTTTTCCGACGTGGTGGCGCATCCACGGGCAGACACAAGTTGCAACGTTCGCCCAGGGGTCCGAAGTGGCCCCGGATGTTAGAATTCCGCCATGATCGTCAAGCCCCATCCGGCCACCATGGCTGCCCCGGTTTCCCAAGTGCCCACAGTGTCTTCCACGGCTCTCACCATCGCGCTCGCGGCGCTGCTGCTGGCCGCGCCGTTTCAGCTCGCCATGGCGCAGGCGTCCGCGCCGGCTGCCGCGGCCGTGCCGCCAGCCCCAGGTGTCGCGCGCGATTTCGATGCGGAGCGCAAGGCGATCGACGACTCGCGGGCCTGGACCAAATATCGCTACGCGGTGGCGGAACGTGCGTGCTACAGCAAGTTCCTGGTGAACAACTGCATCGACAAGGCCAAGGAAGTCCAACGCGGGGAGCTCCAGGTGCTGCGCGAGCGCGATCTGGAGGTGGGCGATGCCGAGCGTGCCTACCGTGCGACCCAGCGTGATCACGACCAGGCCCTGCGGCGTGCGGAGTACGAGGCCAGCCTGCCCAAGCGGGCCGCCGACGAACAGGCCAGCCGCGAAGCCTTCGAACGCAAGCAGCAGGACCAGGCGCTGCGTGATGCGCAGCACAATGCTGGCGCGCCGCAGCGGGCGGCCAATGCCGAGGCTTACCAGAAGAAGCAGGACGATTTCGCCACCAAGATGCAGGAGGCACAGCAGAAGGGTGCCGAGCAGGCCCGTCAGCACGAGGAGAACGCGAAGGCATACCAGCAGAAACAGGTCGATGCCGCGCAACGCCAGAAGGAACTGGAAGAACGTCGCGCACGCGCCGCGGAAAAGCAGAATCAAGGGCAGTCGTCGACGCCCAGCCCATTCGGATTCTGATCTGGCTCGAACAACACCCGGGCAACGGCCGCAAGGCAGGGCAGGGGAAGGCGCAACATGGACGAGAACCTCAATACGCTGGCGCGACAGATCATCGAACTGCAGATCGAGCATCGTGATCTGGATTTCATGATCGACCGCCTTGCGTCCGATCCGTCGCACGACGAATTGCAACTGCGCCGGCTCAAGAAGCGCCGGCTCAAGCTCAAGGACGCCATCACCCTGTTGCAAGTGCAGGTCGAGCCCGACGTACCCGCATAGCATCGATATCCACCGGGGTCCCTCCGGCGCCATGACAAAAGCGTGCGCGACGATTCGCGCCACGCCTCAGGAAGTTCCAACTTGTCCGAACCGATCGAAGACACATCCTTATCCGACGGCCCCGATGCGGCCGGAGCCGCCGACATGCCGGAGTCGCTCGCGAACGCCGTCGCCGCGGCGGCAGCCGACCAGGCCGCGCTAAGGTCTTCGCAACTCGCCACGATCTTTGCCGAAACCGGCACGCTGGCCAGTGCGATCCCCGGCTACCGGCCGCGCGCGGCGCAGGAGAAGATGTCCGAGGCCGTGGCCAATGCGATCGCCGACAACGACACGGTGATCGTCGAGGCTGGCACGGGTACGGGCAAGACGTACGCCTACCTGGTGCCGGCCATGCTCTGGGGCGGGAAGGTCATCCTTTCGACCGGTACCAAGAACCTGCAGGACCAGCTTTACCTCCGCGACATTCCCACGGTACGCCACGCGCTGAACGTGCCGATTTCGGTTTCCCTGCTCAAGGGGCGGGCCAACTACGTTTGCCACTATCACCTGGAGCGGGCGCAGGCCAATGGCCGGCTGGCGTCGAAGCAGGATGCGGCCTGGTTGCGCGAGATCAGCCGATTCGCCAAGACCACGACGTCCGGGGACAAGGCCGAGCTGGCCGAAGTGCCCGAGAACGCACCAGTGTGGCAGATCGTGACCTCCACGCGGGACAACTGCCTGGGCAGCGAATGTCCGAACTACAAGGAATGCTTCGTGATGCGCGCCCGCAAGGAGGCGCAGCAGGCCGACCTCGTGGTCGTCAACCATCACTTGTTCTTTGCCGACGTTGTGCTGCGCGATACCGGCATGGCCGAATTGCTGCCCGCCGCCAACACGGTGATCTTCGACGAGGCGCACCAGTTGCCCGAGACGGCGACGTTGTTCTTTGGCGAAACGTTGTCGACGAGCCAACTGCTCGAGTTGGCCCGCGATACCGTGGCCGAAGGGCTGTCGCACGCGCGCGATGCGGTGGACTGGGTCGCGCTTGGGGCACCGCTCGAACGGGCTGCCCGCGATCTGCGCCTGGCCTTTGGCAGGGAGAACGCCCGCCTTGCGCTGGGGCAGATCGACGCCGACCCGCGCATTCGCGAGCCGTTTCACGAAACGCTCGACGCGCTCGATACGGCGCTGTCCGACTTTGTCGAGGCACTGGAATCGCAGGCCGAGCGTGCCGAGGAGCTTGAACAGTGCCATCGCCGCGCGCTCGAACTCGCCCAGCGGCTGGCGGCATGGCGCGACGACCGGATTGCCGCATCCCCCGTGCCTGCGGCCGTGCCGGCCGACGATGCGGAAGGCGACCAGACTTCCCAGTCTTCCCAGACTTCCCAGTCTGTCCAACCTGCCCAGCTTGGCCCCGAAACCGTACGCTGGGTGGAAGTGTTCTCGCACACGGTACAGTTGCATCGGACGCCGTTGTCGATCGCACCGATCTTCAGCCGGCAACGCGCAGGCCAGGCACGCGCCTGGGTCTTCACCTCTGCCACGCTGTCCGTGAAGGGCAACTTCACCCATTACGCCGCGCAGCTTGGGCTGGATCGCGATCGGTCGTTGACACTGCCGAGCCCGTTCGACTATGCGAAACAGGGGCTGCTGTATGTACCCCGGGATATGCCACCGCCGCAATCGCCTCAATTTACCGAGGCGGTGGTGGAGCGGGCGCTGCCGTTGATCGAGGCGGCAGGTGGCCGCACCTTCCTGCTTTGCACCACGTTGCGGGCGGTGCAGAAGGCGTCGGACATGCTCTATGACCTGTTCGCGGAGCGCGGTATCAACCTGCCGCTGCTCGTGCAGGGCCAGGCGAGCCGTACCGAATTGCTCGACCGCTTCCGCGAGCTTGGCAATGCCGTGCTGGTGGGCAGCCAGAGTTTCTGGGAAGGCGTTGATGTCCGTGGCGAGGCGCTGTCGCTGGTCATCATCGACAAGCTGCCGTTCGCACCGCCCGATGATCCAGTGCTGGCAGCGCGCATGGAGGTACTGCAGAAGAAGGGGCTCAGCCCGTTCGCGGTCCACCAGCTACCGCATGCGGTGATCACGCTGAAGCAGGGTGCTGGCCGACTGATCCGGTCCGAGACCGATCGGGGCGTACTGGCGATCTGCGATACCCGACTCGTGGAAAAGCCATATGGCCGGCAGATTTGGCAGAGTCTTCCGCCGTTCACGCGCACGCGCGAAGCCGATACCGTCATTCGGTTCCTGGAAGGGCTGGGACGAGGTGAGGCGCCGCAGTCCGAGTCCAGCACGGAATCGGAGTAGCTGTCCCAGCTTGTACCGGGCAACGACGAGTTCGTAGCGTCAGCCCGCCGGGGCTGGTCTTCCCGCACCAGACTTACTCGATCGGCAGCGGCTACGAGATTTCGAGTGACCGCAGCCAGCGCATCCTAGCGGCATGGTCGCTATGACGCGGCCTGCGACACGTACGATGGTTATAGTGCCGAGAAGGTGAAGTGTCCATGAGCCCGACGTCCGACATCAGGCCAACAAAAAACCGCACGGATCGCGTGCGGTTTTTTGTTGCTTGCATCGTAAGGTCCAATGCGGGCAGGTTCGGCTACCTCAGAACACTTCCCACCAGGACTTGTCCTTGCGGCGCTGCCCATACTTGATGTAGTCGCTGTTCGGATAGTTGCGTTCCATCACGCGGGCGGCATCGTCGCGCAGATCCTTCATGCCCAGCGCATCATACGAGCGGACCATGATATACAGCGCTTCTTCGTTGGCCGGCGCGCCGTCGTAGTCCTTCAATGCCTGCTGCGCGCGGTTGACTGCGGCCAGGTAGGCGCCACGGCGATAGTAGTAACGCGCCGCGTGAACTTCGTGCTGGGCCAGCGAGTTGACGATGTACTGCATGCGCAGCGTCGCGTCGGGCGTGTACTTGCTGTCCGGGTAGCGGGTGATCAGGATCTGGAACGCGTCATAGGCTGCTCGCGCCGCCTTCGGATCACGTTCGCTCAGGTCCTGGCCGGAGAACCGGCCCAGCCAGCCCAGGTTGTCGTTGAAGTTGATCAGCCCCTTGAGGTAGTAGGCGTAATCGATGTTCGGATGGCTCGGGTGCAACTGGATGAAGCGGTCGACGGCAGCCAACGCGGCAGCGGTCTCACCATCCTTGTAGTTGGCGTAGGCCGTATCGATCTGCGCCTGCTGGGCGTAACGGCCAAATGGATAGCGGCCCTCGAGCTTCTCGTAGAGCTTGACGGCGCGCGTGTAGTCGCCGCCATCCAGGGCATCCTTGGCTTCAGAATATAATTTGTTCGCTGACCAGCCAGCCGTTTCGTCCGGCTGGTCGCCCAGCAGGCCGCACGCGGACAGCATGACGCAGCCGCCTGCAAGCAAAATCGCTCCAAATCTCGCGCGCCAATTAGCGCGTCTCATGCTCTGCAATTGCATGGGCAACCTGTTCCCGGATGAAAAATAGCGCCAAGCATTATAGCCGAAGCCCCAAGCCCGAAACCGGGCCGGAGCGCCACACCGAATCCACCGCCGTAGCGGACGTCGATACGGAGGAGTTTGGCGACCTCGGTGAGTTCAACGACGATGTGCCGGTCTCGCCGCCGGCCGCGTCGGATTTCGTGCCACTGTACATGGAAGTCGATAGCGCGTCTCACGGCGAGCGCCTCGACAAGCTGCTCGCGCGGCACTTCAGCGAGTTTTCGCGTAGCCGTATCCAGCAATGGATTGAGGATGGCGCCGTAAGGGTCGATGGCGAGCCAAGCCGTGCCAAGGCATCGGTCCAGATGGGCCAGAAGATCGAGGTCCAGCCGCAGGCCGCCCCGGAGTCCATGGCATTCACGGCAGAAGACGTGCCCCTCGACGTCGTGTACGAGGATGATGCCATGTTGGTCATCAACAAGCCCGCCGGACTGGTCGTGCACCCGGCCGCCGGCAACTGGAGTGGCACCGTGCTGAACGGGCTGCTGCATCGCGATCCGTCTGCGGCAAGGCTGCCCCGCGCGGGGATTGTCCATCGGCTGGACAAGGAAACCTCCGGCCTGATGGTGGTGGCACGGACGCTGGTCGCCCAGACGGACCTGGTGCGACAGCTCGCCGCGCGCACGGTCAAGCGGACCTATCTCGCGCTGGTCTGGGGCGAGACCCCCGATGACGGCACGATCGATGCGCCGATCGGCCGGGACCCTCGCGAGCGCACGCGCATGGCCATCGTGCATACGAACAGCGGCAAACCGTCGCGCACGCACTTCGAGACCCTTGGCACGGTGCCGCTGGGCCGGGGTAAGGTGTCGATGGTGATGTGCCAGCTCGAGACCGGTCGGACACACCAGATCCGCGTGCATTTCGAGTCGATCGGCCATCCGCTGGTGGGCGATCCCGTCTATCACAAGGCCACGCAACGCGGGCAGCGCCCTGCAATCCGTGTGCCGCTGCCTGTGCCGTTCACGCGCCAGGCGCTCCATGCCTACCGGCTGGGGCTCGTGCATCCGGTCACCGGCCGCAAGACGTCGTGGGAGGCCGAGCCGCCCGAAGACCTCCAGGCCTTGATCGATGCCCTCGACTTCGAAGGGCATGCGCAGGACGATGACGAGGAAGACGACTGGTTCGAAGGGGACGACGATGACCAAGGCGACCACGACGACCATGACGATGAATGATCGTCCGGCCTGGATCGTGCCCGACTGGCCCGCGCCGGCGTGGGTGCGCGCATTGTCGACCACGCGCCATGGTGGTGTCAGTGCAAGCCCCTATGGCCTGGCCGATGGATCGGCCGGCGGCCTGAATCTCGGCACGCATGTCGGTGATGACCCGGCCGCCGTGGCCGGGAATCGGCAGCGCTTAGCGGAACATCTGCCGGCCATGCCGCGCTGGCTCGACCAGGTGCATGGCTGTGGCGTGGTCACGGCCGACGGCGTCATGGATGGTGTGCCGCAGGCGGACGCGAGCATCGCCACCGAGTCGGGCCACGTCTGCGCGATCATGACGGCCGATTGCCTGCCAGTGCTGCTCTGCGATGCGGCGGGCACGGTCGTTGGCGCGGCACATGCGGGCTGGAGAGGGCTCTGTGATGGGGTCATCGAGGCCACGCTGGCACGCATGGCGGCACATGCCGGCCCTGATCCAACCTGGCTTGCATGGCTTGGTCCGGCCATCGGGCCGACGGCATTCGAAGTAGGTGCCGAGGTCCGTGCCGCCTTCATCGAGCGCGCGCGCGACGACGAGCGGGCAGGGGTCGACGCAGCGTTTCTCCCGGGCGCGCCGGGCAAGTACTGGGCCGATATCTATGCATTGGCCCGCATCCGCTTGGCACGCGCAGGTTGCGTGCGGATTCATGGCGGGGAGGCCTGTACCGTTACCGACGCCGATCGCTTTTTCTCCTACCGCAGGGATCGCACGACTGGCCGCATGGCCACGCTCGTCTGGCTGGAACGCTGACTGCCGCCGCCGGCCGTGGCACCGTCTACTGGCCGGCTTTCGACTCGGATTCCGCCGTCTTTGCCGCGCCGGCTTCGCCGGCTTCACGCGCTTTTCGCCGCCTGCGCCGGCCGGGCGTCCCCATGATGTACATCACGATTGAGACCGGAGCCAGTCCGTAAAACAGAAAGGTGGCCACGCCAGCCACCGCGTTGGTCTCGGTAATCGACATCATCAGGACGACGTAGAGCCAGCCAATTGCCACGATATACATCAGACTTTCATCTCTTTCGTGTATGAGTTCATGCGGCCTGGCACGCCGCGCCAAGCCTACCGTCCGGTAGGTCGGGATTTGGCGGCCAGGGAGTTACCTGTCGTGCGGATTTCCGCATTGACAGCGTCTACATTGCGAGGCAACAATGCCTTTAAATGTATCGAAACCGAGGAATTACTCTAGGGTTTCGCCGGCTAGCATAGCGTATGACGCAGGGCATCCGAGGTCGTTCTGCAGCAGTGTCAGACGCAACCCGGATCAGGGGCGGGTCGGGAGACAGTCACCCCGAGCCCGTCAACCAATACGACGGCAGAGAGACGAATACATTATGGCGACCGGCAAAGGTGCGGCAGCTTCCGACAAGGAAGGCAAGTCCCAACCGTTTCAGTTCGTGCCGGGGCCATTTGATCCAGCCACCTGGCTGGAGTGGTCCCGTCAATGGGTACCCGAGGCCAACGGCGATATGCCGTCTGGTTTCCCGGCCGGCATGGCCGGCGCGTTTCCGGGTGGATTCCCGGGCGGCGAGGCATTCGTCCAGGCCTTCCAGAACGCTTTCCAGGGTGCCGCCGCGCAGGGGGCGAACGGCGTGAATGGCGCCGGCGGCGTGGAGATTGCGCCCGCGCAGCTTGCCCGTATCCAGGAACGCTTCTTCAGGGATTTCGCCGAACTCTGGCGCGAAATGGGCGAGGGTGCCGTGGCCACCAGCACGCCTGCGGCCAACGGCGCCGCCAATGCCGATTCAGCCAGTCAACGCCTGTCCGACAAGCGTTTCGCCAGCCCGGCATGGCGCAACAATGCTCCGTATCGCTATACCGCAGCCTTTTACCTGCTGACGGCCCGCGCCATGACCGAACTGGCCGAGGCGGTCGAGGCGGATCCCAAGGTTCGTCAGCGCATCCGCTTCGCGGTATCGCAATGGGTGGATGCCATGTCGCCGGCCAACTTCCTGGCGACGAATCCTGATGCGCAACAGCGCCTGATCGAGTCCGGTGGTGAGTCGCTGCGCAAGGGCGTGCGCAACATGCTGGAGGATCTGGCCAGGGGCAAGATCTCGCAGACCGACGAGACAGCCTTCGAGGTCGGCCGCAATATGGCCGTGACCGAAGGCGCCGTGGTCTACGAGAACGAGTATTTCCAGCTTCTGCAGTACAAGCCTCTGACCGACAAGGTCTACGAGCGGCCGCTGCTGATGGTGCCGCCGTGCATCAACAAGTTCTACATTCTGGACCTGCAACCCGAGAGCTCGCTTGTACGTCATGCGGTGGAGCAGGGGAATACCGTCTTCCTGGTGTCGTGGCGAAACCCCGATGCGTCGATGGCCGAGCGCACCTGGGATGAGTACATCGAGCACGCGGCGATCCGCGCGATCGAAGTGACGCGCGATATCAGCGGACAGGACAAGATCAACGTGCTGGGCTTCTGCGTCGGCGGCACGATCGTCTCGACGGCGCTTTCCGTGCTGGCCGCGCGTGGCGAGCGTCCGGCAGCCAGCCTGACGTTGCTGACCACGCTGCTGGATTTCGCCGATACGGGCATCCTCGACGTCTTCGTCGATGAAGCGCACGTGCAACTGCGCGAGGCCACACTGGGCGGGGCCGGCGGCGCGCCGTGCGGGCTGCTGCGCGGCGTGGAACTGGCCAATACGTTCTCGTTCCTTCGTCCGAACGACCTGGTCTGGAACTACGTGGTCGACAACTATCTCAAGGGCAACACGCCGGTTCCGTTCGACCTGTTGTTCTGGAATGGCGACGCCACCAATCTCCCGGGCCCGTGGTACTGCTGGTACCTGCGCCATACGTATCTGCAGGACGAACTGAAGGTGCCGGGCAAGCTTACGGTCTGCAACGCGCCGGTGGACTTCGGGGCGATCGACGTGCCGACCTACATCTACGGGTCGCGCGAAGACCACATCGTGCCCTGGGCCGCGGCCTACGCTTCCACGGCGCTGCTGCGGAACAAGTTGCGTTTCGTGCTGGGTGCCTCCGGCCATATCGCGGGCGTCATCAACCCGCCGGTCAAGAAGAAGCGCAGTCATTGGACCAATGACAAACTGTCGGAATCGGCCCATGATTGGCTGGCCGGCGCGCAGGAGCATCCGGGAAGCTGGTGGCCGGACTGGGTGACATGGCTGGGCAAGCAAGCGGGTCAGAAGCGTGCCGCGCCAGCCGATTACGGCAATGACCACTACCGGGCGATTGAACCCGCGCCAGGGCGCTACGTCAAACAGCGCGCCTGAGCTTCATGAGGGCCGGCCCGCGACGCCGGCCCGGATTTCGAACCGTTCCGCATTCGTTTTCTCGAAAGGACATCAAATGACCGATATCGTCATCGTTTCCGCAGCCCGTACCGCAGTCGGCAAGTTCGGCGGTTCGCTCGCGAAGATTCCCGCGCCGGAGTTGGGCGCCATCGTGATCAAGGCCGCGCTGGAGCGTGCCGGCGTGAAGCCGGACCAGGTGAGCGAAGTGATCATGGGCCAGGTGCTGACGGCCGCCTCGGGCCAGAACCCGGCACGCCAGGCTTCGCGCAAGGCGGGCCTGCCCGACATGGTGCCGGCCATGACCATCAACAAGGTGTGCGGTTCAGGCCTGAAGGCCGTGATGCTGGCCGCCAACGCGATTGTGGCTGGCGAGGCCGAGATCGTCGTCGCCGGCGGCATGGAGAACATGAGCGCCGCGCCGCACGTGCTGCCGGGTTCGCGCGATGGCTTCCGCATGGGCGACACCAAACTGGTCGATTCCATGATCGTTGACGGCCTGTGGGATGTGTACAACCAGTACCACATGGGTATCACGGCCGAGAACGTCGCCAAGGAATACGGCATCACCCGCCAGGCCCAGGACGAGTTCGCCGTGGGCTCCCAGAACAAGGCCGAAGCTGCCCAGAAGGCCGGCAAGTTCGACGAGGAAATCGTTCCGGTCCTGATTCCGCAACGCAAGGGCGATCCGGTTGCGTTCAAGACCGACGAGTACGTGCGTCAGGGCGCCACGCTGGAAAGCATGGCTAGCCTGAAGCCGGCCTTCGACAAGAGCGGCACGGTGACGGCCGCCAACGCATCGGGCCTGAATGATGGCGCCGCCGCGGTGGTCGTGATGTCGGCGGCCAAGGCGCGCGAACTGGGCCTGACCCCGCTGGCGACGATCAAGGCGTACGCCAACGCCGGTGTGGACCCGGCCGTGATGGGCATGGGCCCTGTGCCTGCCAGCAAGCGCTGCCTGTCGCGTGCCGGCTGGGAGGTCAAGGACCTGGACCTGATGGAAATCAACGAGGCCTTCGCCGCTCAGGCGCTGGCCGTGCATCAGCAAATGGGCTGGGATCAGTCGAAGATCAACGTGAACGGCGGCGCGATCGCCATCGGCCACCCGATCGGTGCGTCGGGCTGCCGCATCCTGGTCACGCTGCTGCACGAAATGAAGCGCCGCGATGCCAAGAAGGGCCTGGCCTCGCTGTGCATCGGCGGTGGCATGGGCGTGGCGCTCGCAGTCGAGCGGAATTAAGCATCGCATTGCATTGAGGGGTGTGCCGGCCGTGTGCGTCGACGACGGATGCGGCCGGCGTGAATAAGAAAGACCAAAGCTTCGACACGATCGGGCGAGCCAACTAGGAGTGGATATGACTCAGCGCATTGCATATGTGACCGGCGGCATGGGCGGCATCGGGACCGCGATTTGCCAGCGACTGGCGCGGGATGGTTACAAGGTGGTGGCGGGCTGCGGCCCGAATTCGCCGCGTCGTGAGAAGTGGCTCGAACAGCAACGCGCGCTCGGGTTTGAATTTGTGGCGTCCGAAGGCAACGTCGCCGACTGGGACTCGACCAAGGCAGCCTTCGACAAGGTCAAGTCCGAAGTGGGCGAGGTCGATGTGCTGATCAACAACGCCGGCATCACGCGCGACGTAGTGTTCCGGAAGATGACCCGCGCGGACTGGGATGCGGTGATCGACACGAATCTGACGTCGCTGTTCAACGTGACCAAGCAGGTCATCGACGGCATGGCTGACCGCGGCTGGGGTCGCATCGTCAACATCTCGTCGGTGAACGGCCAGAAGGGTCAGTTCGGTCAGACCAACTACTCGACCGCCAAGGCAGGCCTGCACGGCTTCACGATGGCCCTGGCGCAGGAAGTGGCCACCAAGGGCGTGACTGTGAACACGGTGTCGCCGGGCTACATCGCCACGGACATGGTCAAGTCGATTCGCCAGGATGTGCTCGACAAGATCGTCGGCACGATTCCGGTCAAGCGTCTGGGCACGCCCGAAGAAATCGCCTCGATCTGCGCGTGGCTGTCGTCGGACGAGTCGGGTTTCTCGACCGGTGCCGACTTCTCGCTGAATGGCGGCCTGCACATGGGCTGACCGGCGCGCGCGCCGGATGTCGCCGTTGATGCGGCGCATCCAGCGCGGTGCACAAGCGTGACCCGGCCGGGCTTCGGCTGGCGTTTCTGGCGGGCAATGCCGCGCATTCGTGCGCGTTCATTGCCCGTTTGTCATCTTTCCACGCTGTTTTGCTGCGGGTTTTCCTTAAACCTTGCCGTCTTTTCTTAGTGCCTTGTTGAGCATAGAATCAGGGCAATAGCGCAACCGGCACCACTGTGGAGCCTTTCGGCTGTGTCTGGTCCGGTTGTTCTTGCGCACTGCATCGCACGCGGTGCAGCAGTACCGAGCGATGACGCAGCAGCGATGCCGGACAACGGCATCAGCGACGACACAAGGATAGAGCACCGATGGCCACGAGCAAAAAAGGCGCAGAGCGACTGATCAAGAAGTATCCCAATCGCCGGCTCTACGACACGCAGACCAGTACCTACATCACGCTCGCGGATGTGAAACAGCTGGTCATGGACAGCGAGGAGTTCAAGGTCGTCGACGCCAAGTCGGGCGAAGAACTCACGCGCAGCATCCTGCTGCAAATCATCCTGGAAGAGGAAACCGGCGGCGTGCCAATGTTCTCGAGCTCGATGCTCTCGCAGATCATCCGTTTCTACGGTCATGCGATGCAGGGCATGATGGGCACCTACCTGGAAAAGAACATCCAGGCCTTCATCGACATCCAGAGCAAGCTGGCCGAGAACTCCAAGGGCCTGTACTCGGGTGAGGCATTCAGCCCGGACATGTGGTCGCAGTTCATGAACCTGCAGGGGCCGATGATGCAGGGCATGATGAGCAACTACATCGAACAGAGCAAAAACCTGTTCGTGCAGATGCAGGAGCAGATGCAGAACCAGGCCAAGTCGATGTTCGGCACGTTCCCGTTCAACCAGCCGGACAAGAAGTAAGCAGGTTCGGTTTTCGCCGCGCAACAGCCGTGCAGTGGTGTCACCACCACGGACTGTTGTGAAAGCGTGGCAAATTCCCATATCCGTGCGTCATTCTCTTTGACGCGTCGAATCGGGCGAGAGGGCATGGTCCAATTGGCCATGCCCTGTTTGTTCAGGGGTCCTGTTCAGACATCATCTCCTGGCCGCCCGATGGAAATCGACAAATTTCAACCGTTCGTACTCGACCTTTACACCCAGCTTGGCCAGGTACAGCGCGACATTGGTTCGCTCACGGCAGGCCAGCAGGCCATGGCGGAGCAGCTTCGGCAGCAAGAAACGCAGATGCGGGAGTCCGAGTCGCGGATCATTCATGCGATGGACCAGTTCGAGGTGCGACTCACTGCAAGGGTCGATAAAGTGGAGTCAGATCTGTCTGGGCGCATCCAGTCGACCGAGGACAAGCTCTCCGTGCTGAAAGACCGCGTCAACCGGGTGGTCTGGACAACCGGTGGCGGCGGGGTCGTGTTGGGCCTGGCGCTCGGCTGGAAGCCGATGCTTGCCCGGGCCGCCAGTCTTCTGGGAACGTGATGCGCCCCTGGCACGGAACGAAGCCCGCCTAGGGCAGGCGCGCCAATATCGCTTGCTCAGGGTAAAATCACCGCCTTTCATGGCAATGACGGCGCCCGGCAGGCTCGCCGGATGCCCTTGGCCCAGAGCGGCGCGCCACCGGGGACGGTCGGACGCGCCCCGAATCCCCCTATTTGCGGTGCCCCATGTCGTCTGATACCAACTTGTCCAATCCGCCCAAAGTCGGCTTTGTTTCACTCGGTTGCCCCAAGGCCCTAGTGGACTCCGAGCAGATCATCACCCAGCTTCGTGCCGAGGGATACTCGATCAGCGGCACCTACGATGGCGCCGACCTTGTGGTCGTCAATACGTGCGGCTTCATCGACGAAGCTGTGCAGGAGAGCCTGGACGCGATCGGCGAGGCGCTGACTGAGAACGGCAAGGTGATCGTGACCGGCTGCCTGGGCGCCAAGAAGGATGCCGCCGGACACGACATCGTGAGCGCCGTGCACCCGAAGGTGCTGGCTGTGACCGGCCCGCACGCGCTGGGCGAGGTGATGCAGGCGGTGCATACGCACCTGCCGAAGCCGCATGACCCGTTCACGGACCTGGTGCCGGCTGCCGGTATCAAGCTGACGCCGAAGCACTATGCCTACCTGAAGATTTCGGAAGGCTGCAACCATCGCTGCTCGTTCTGCATCATTCCGTCGATGCGTGGCGACCTCGTCTCGCGGCCCGTGGCTGAAGTCATGCTCGAGGCCGAAAACCTGTTCAAGGCGGGCGTCAAGGAACTGCTGGTCATCTCGCAGGACACCAGCGCTTATGGCGTGGACGTCAAATATCGCACCGGTTTCTGGAATGGGCGCCCGCTCAAGACGCGCATGACCGAACTGGTGGCCGCGCTCGGCGAGCTGGCCAGCCAGTATGGCGCATGGGTTCGCTTGCACTACGTCTACCCGTATCCGCACGTCGACGAGATCATCCCGCTGATGAACCAGGGCAACGTGCTGCCTTACCTCGATGTGCCGCTGCAGCACGCGCATCCGGATGTGCTCAAGCGCATGAAGCGCCCAGCGAATGCCGAGAAGACACTTGACCGCATTCGCGCGTGGCGCGAAGTCTGTCCCGACCTGACGATCCGCAGCACGTTCATCGCCGGTTTCCCCGGTGAGACCGAGGAAGAATTCCAGACGCTGCTCGATTTCATCGCCGAAGCCGAGCTTGACCGGGTGGGCTGCTTTGCCTATTCCCCGGTAGAAGGCGCCACGGCCAACGATCTGCCCGGTGCGTTGCCGGACGAAGTGCGCGAAGAGCGACGTGCCCGTTTTATGGAGGTGGCCGAGGAGGTCTCCGCCCGCCGTCTGCAGCGCAAGGTCGGCCAGACGCTGCGCGTGCTGGTGGACGAGGTCAATCAGGAGGGTGGCATCGGCCGGTCGTCGGCGGATGCGCCGGAAATCGACGGTCTGGTCTATATCGATCCGGCGGCCAAGGCTTCGCAGCGCTACAAGACGGGCGACTTCGTGAATGTGAAGATTACCGGCGCCGACGGTCACGATCTTTGGGGTGAAGTGGCGTAAGCCGTACTTGTGCATACAATTAGGTAAAAGTACGGTCGTTCGTTTTCCCGGGGTCGGGTCTATACTGTGCGGCGCAACATGAACGCATGGAGACAAGACATGGCACGTGAAGTGGTGGTTGTCAGCGGTGTGCGCACCGCAATCGGTACCTTCGGCGGCAGCCTGAAGGATCAGGCCCCGACGGATATGGGCGCTTTGGTCGTACGCGAAGCACTGGCCCGCGCCGGCGTTTCGGGCGATGACGTGGGTCATGTGGTGTTCGGCAATGTGATCCAGACCGAGCCGAAGGACATGTATCTGGGCCGCGTGGCGGCTGTGAATGGCGGTGTTTCGATCAACGCGCCGGCACTGACCGTCAATCGCCTGTGCGGCTCCGGCCTGCAGGCAATCGTCAGCGCAGCCCAGACGATTCTGCTGGGCGATGCCGACGTGGCAATTGGCGGCGGCGCGGAAAGCATGAGCCGCGCGCCGTACCTGGCGCCGATGGCGCGCTGGGGCGCGCGCATGGGCGATGCCAAGCTGATTGACATGATGCTTGGTGCACTGCACGATCCGTTCCACACGATCCACATGGGCGTGACGGCGGAAAACGTCGCCAAGGAATATGACATTTCGCGCCAGCAGCAGGACGAAGCTGCGCTCGAATCGCATCGTCGTGCTTCCGCCGCCATCAAGGCAGGCTACTTCAAGGATCAGATCGTTCCGGTTACGCTGAAATCGCGCAAGGGCGACGTCGTGTTCGATACCGACGAGCACGTGCGTCACGACGCGACGATGGACGACATGACCAAGCTCAAGCCGGTGTTCGTCAAGGAGAATGGCACGGTCACGGCTGGTAACGCCTCGGGCCTGAACGACGCTGCCGCTGCCGTGGTGCTGATGGAGCGTGCCGAGGCCGAGCGCCGCGGCCTGAAGCCGCTGGCTCGCCTGGTGTCCTACGGCCACGCCGGTGTCGATCCCAAGACGATGGGTATCGGTCCGGTGCCGGCTACGAAGATCGCGCTGGAACGTGCCGGCCTGACGGTCAAGGATCTCGATGTGATCGAGGCCAACGAGGCATTCGCGGCGCAGGCCTGCGCGGTGACCAAGGCTTTGGGTCTCGACCCGGCGAAGGTCAATCCCAATGGCTCCGGTATCTCGCTCGGCCACCCGATCGGTGCCACTGGCGCGCTCATCACGGTCAAGGCGCTGTACGAGCTGCAACGTGTACAGGGTCGCTACGCGCTGGTGACGATGTGCATCGGCGGTGGCCAGGGCATTGCCGCGATCTTCGAGCGCGTTTAAAGTCGCGGGCAGTCAATCTGCCCGAGGAAGACCGTCTTGTCCCGCCCCGTTTTGCTTTGCCTGTTGGCCGTCGCGATGCTGTCTCTCCCAATTGCGGCGCGCGCGGCCGACGGAACCGCTGTATCGACGGGGCAGGCGACGGACGAGCGGGGCGGTGGGCTCGGTATCAATGACGCCATTCGTGCCGGTGAGGCCAAGCGGGGCAACTCGCTGTCCACCGGCTCGGCGGGCCCATTGTCACCGCGCCCCGAGTACGCGAAGTATCCGGTCTATACCGGCACGCTCGGCGACAAGCCGGTGCGGTTGCGGGTAGCCCCGAAGACCGACACACGGGACAGCCTCCAAGGCGAATATTCGATCGGGGATGGCAAGAGCGTGCGGCTGCTCTCCGGCGAATGGGAGGATGGCAGCTTCCTGATGGAAGAGTCCGACGACGGCACGCGCGTATCCGGCAATTGGGAAGGGCAGATCGACCAGCAGGGCGTGGTGCGCGGTACCTGGACCGATGCGTTCAACCCCGCGATCATCCTGCCGTTTGTTATCCGGCCGCTTGGCGGCTCCCAGGTGATCCCGCCATTCGATAGCCGCCAGGGCAGCGGCGCGACGTACGCCCCACCTCCGCCAAAGTCGTCGATTTCGACCGAGAAGCCTCGCTGAATCCCGATGGGGCTCGGCTAGTCCACCCCTCCTGACCTGACGTGTTTTCGCCGGCCTCGCACGTGGCCTGACTGGCATTTGCTGGTAAGCTCGAACGCCTGATTCGACTCCTCCAGGGAAATCGCCGTGTCCGCTTCCGACTCGTCCCGTTACATCAAGACCATTGCCGTCCAGCCAGAACTGGACATCGCGCCGGGCTTCGATTCGTTCTCCACGCCGACCTACCGCGGCTCCACTGTCGTCTTCCGCAACCTTGCCGAACTGCGCGCCTATGGCGACCGCAGCAAGACCTACTGGCGCTATGGCCTGCACGCCACGCCGACCAGCGAGGCGCTTTGCCAGCAACTGGCGCAGATCGAAGGTGGCCGCCACACGCTGTTGTTCCCGTCTGGCCTGGGCGCCATTTCGCTGGTCTATTTCGGCCTGCTGCGTACCGGTGATGATGTCCTCGTCCCGGAAAACGTCTACGGGCCCAATCGCGATCATGGCGACTGGATGGCGCGGGAGTTCGGCATTACCGTGCGCCCGTATCATCCGTCGGTCGGGGGCGGAATCGCCTCGATGATCCAGCCGAACACGCGTCTGATCTGGATGGAATCGCCGGGCTCGGTCACGATGGAAGTGCCCGACACCGAGGCGATCGTGGCCGCCGCGAAGGCACGCGGCGTGCTGACCGCGATCGATAACACCTGGTCTGCCGGCGTCTACTATCGGCCGTTCGAGAAGGGCATCGATATCTCCGTGCAGGCGCTGACCAAGTACCAATCCGGTGGCAGCGATGTACTGATGGGCGCCGTGATCACGCGGGATGACCATCTCCACGACCGCCTCAAGCGCACCCGCATGCTGATGGGCTGGGGTGTCTCCGCCGACGATTGCTACCTGGTCCTGCGCGGGCTGGCGAGCATGCCGGTGCGCCTGGCCGCTCACGACCGTGCAGCGCGCGAGGTGGCCGAATGGCTGACGAAACGTCCGGAGGTCGCGCGCGTGCTGCATCCGGCATTGCCCGATTGCCCCGGCCATGCCGAATGGCTGCGGGATTTCAGCGGCGCGAGTGGTCTGTTCTCGATCATTCTGCACAGCCGCTATACGCGCGCGCAGGTCGATGCGTTCGTCGAGGCGCTGAAACTGTTCGCGATTGGCTGGTCGTGGGGCGGTGCGCACAGCCTGGCAGTGCCCTATCACGTCGACACAATGCGGCCGGCTGGCACGTGGCCGCCCGCTGGATGGGAGAACGCCGGCGAACTGGTGCGGCTGTATATCGGTCTGGAAGACACCCGCGACCTGATCGCCGATCTGAAGCAGGCGCTGGAGTCTCAGCTGCGCTGACGAGCCAGGACGCGCCCGGACGCGCCAGAACGCGCTAGACGCGTTCGAGCGCCGCGGGTTCTTCCGTCTGTTGGGTATTGGGCGATGCGCTACGCAGCGCCCATACCGATTCCGCCGGCCCGCCACGCGCGCGGCGTAGCGTGGCGCGGGCCAGCGCGGCGTATCCGGCGGCCAGCGCGATCGCGCCAATGTCGAAGCCCGCCACGGCCCAGCGGCCGTTGAGTGCCGCAACGATAAAGTGATCGCCGGTCAGGATGGCATTCGACAGCGGCACGCCCAGCGTGGCGATCGCCGCGATCCACAGCAGTTCCACGGCCGCGCGGGCGGGATGGCGAATCAGAGCCCAGCCCACGGATGCGATGAATGCGGGCCAGAACACATGGCTGACGGCCTGCTCCGGCCAAAGCAGCGCAGCGGGGAAGCACAGCGCAACGCCGATACAGGTGCCGATGCACACCCCAACCGTCGCCTGGGCGAGCAGGCGATGCACACGAGGCTGTTCGGCCTGCCGCGTTTTGCGGCGCGTTTCGATCCACAGCAGATTGCCCGAGTAGAACAGAAACGCACCCGCCAGCCCCGCCAGCAGATAGACGATCCGCATGGCCAGGTCGCCATACGTGCCGTAGTGCAGCGCGAACATCGCGCTGTAGACCATGTGGTTTGTGTCGCGCGCGCCGGCGGTCTGGTTGGCGATCAGCTTGCCCGCATCGGGCTCGGTTGCCGCGGCGTGAATGCCTACCGATCCGCCGTTGCCGAGCGCCCGGGTGCTGTCCCCGCGGACTTCGGCCAGCGCGTTCGCGTCACCGTAGTGCTGGAAGCGGATGGCTTCCGGCGTGAACCGATCACCACCGTGTTCGCGCGCAATTGCCAGCAGTTGCGCCGCCGGCATCGTGGGGGAGGGGCGGCCTGCGGCGCTGACCTCGGGCGTGGCGCCCGTGACGCTTGGTACCACTTCCATCAGCTTGCCGTCGAACGTCAGCACGTTGAAGACCATCACCATGATCAGCGACAGGCAGAAGAAGGCGCCGGTGATTGCGAATATCAGGTGGAACGGCAGGCTGAACAGCCCGAGCACATTGTGCGTGTCCATCCAGAAGCGCTTGAGGTTGCGTCCCGGGCGCACCGCGAAGAGATCCTTCTTCAGGCGCGGCAGATGCAACAGCACGCCGGACACCAGCGCCAGGCCGTACAGGATCGAGATCACACCCATGAAGTACATGCCGTTCATGCCCAGGCCGAGCGAGTAATGCAGGGCGTTCAGGAATGCCGAGAGTTCGCCGGTTGCATGGTCGAGCGAGGTATCGTTCCGCGCGGTGGCATCGCCGTTCAGGCGCGTGCTGTTCATCGTCTGCCAGGCGCCGGTCTTGTCCTGCCAGTACGCGTTGAAGTCTGGCTCCTCCTTGCTCGGCAGGCCAACGTAGACACTGTTGGCGGCATCGGGGTGCGCGGCGATGAGTTGCCGTACGAAGGCATCAACGGCAGGGCCGTCGACCTGGACCTCCGTGGCGTGCTGGCCTTCCAGACGGGCAGGGTTCTGCCACACGTGCAGTTCGTGGTGGAAGACCGTGATCGCCCCGGCGAAGAACGCTATGAACAGCGCCCAGCCTGCCATCAGGCCGACCCAGGTATGGAGCGTGTTGAACACGCGCAGGGTGTTGGGTTTCATGCGGATGTCCCGGAGAGTCTCAGGCGCCCGAAAGCGGGGAGGCAGGCGGCATGAGGTGCATCACCCGCACGCCCCAGAGCACGCCGTAGCAGAGCAGGTTGCCGCCAAGCAGCCAGAGCCACGCCGAGCGGCTCGATGCGAACAGCAGGCTCAGGCAGATGATCGTCACCCAGAGCACGAAGCCGAGCATGATGGCCACTACCACGCCGCTTTCCCAGCCACCGGGTAGCCAGAAAATGCCAAGCGTGCACAGGGCGATTGCCAGCGGCAGGCCCAGCAGCGAGCCTGCAAGCCATCGGGTTCCCATCATGGCGTGTGCCTTTCCGCGACGGTGAGGCGCGTGTTGGAGCGCCGCTTCTGCGTCCACGTGCCGATGAACGGCCAGACGGACAGGCAGCAAGTCATGGTGACCAGTGTGCTGGCGATGGCCACTGGCCAGCCTTCCGGCACGCTCATCGCCCACGCGCTGGCGAGCGTCAGCCCCAGGCCGAGCCAGCAGGACAGATGCGGGCGGATCGGCGCGGCGCGGGTGAGAACCTGGTTGGGCGCGGCCAGATAGAGGCAGGCGGCGCCTGCCAAAGCGAGAAGTACGGCCAACGCCTGCATGACTCGAGCTTTTGTGGATCGACAGAGATCGAAATAATAATGATTCGTATTTAATTTATCAAGCGTGGTAACGCGTGGAAGGATTGGTGAAGTGGCTGAAGAGGCGCTCGACGCCGGCGATGCGGCGAGGCTTGGGGATGACAGGGAGTGGTGCTGCAGATGGTGTCCGGCACCACCAGCCGGACACCGGAAGGCGGGGACTTAGAAGCCGTTTCAAAAAGATTCTGGCGTCGTTGCGGGGCCTTGCCGTACTACTTGTACTGTCTGCGGCCCCGCGTCTAGCCAGAACCGCTTCGCTTCATTTTGAAACGGCCTCTTAATGCGGGAACAGATTCAGCAGGCCATCCAGGCCGACATGGTTGAATGCCACGCTTGCCTGCGCGCGCACCACGGGCTTGGCGCGGAATGCCACGGAAAGGCCGGCTACGGCCATCATCTTCAGGTCGTTCGAGCCATCACCCATCACGATTGCCTGCGACGGATCGGCACCGATCTGTTCGCACACCTCGCGCACCGTGCGCGCCTTGACGTCGGCGTTCACGATCTCGCCCACCACGTTGCCCGTCAGCTTGCCGTCGACGATCTCGAGCGTGTTGGCGCGGGTGAAGTCCAGCTTCAGGCGCGGCTTGAGCTTGTCGGTGAAGTGGACGAAGCCGCCGGAAACCAGCAGCGTGCGCAAGCCCAGCGCCTGGATGGTCTGCAGCATGTTCTCGGCGCCGGGTGACAGGCGCAGCCGTTCGTCGTACACGCGATCCAGCACGCTGGCGTCCAGGCCCTTGAGCAGCGCCACGCGGCGGCGCAGGCTTTCGTTGAAATCGGTGATCTCACCGCGCATCGCGGCTTCGGTGATGGCCGACACCTCGGCCTTGAGGCCGCAGAAATCGGCGATCTCGTCGATGCACTCGATCGTGATCAGCGTCGAGTCCATGTCCATCGCCACCAGGCGGAAGTCCGACAGCTTGCGTCCGCCCGGTACCACGGCCCAGTCGATGCCACGTGGCGCGCACGCCGCGTCGAGCGCTTCGCGCAGCGCGGGCGTCAGCGGCGCG
>NZ_ANKP01000117.1:0-25696 GCF_000319775.1 Cupriavidus sp. HMR-1 | reverse complement strand
CGCCCGCCGCGCGGGCAACATCATGGACAGTCACACGCTTGGTCAAATCGGCTTCCGGATCAAAAGGCTTCTTGGAACAGATTCCGGAAATCCGCAAGGGTGGTTTTCCGGGGATTCCAGCGATTATAGTTGGCCTGCACGCACAACTCCGCCATCCCGTCGAGCTTGTCCTCGGTTACGCCCGCGTCTCGCAAGCGGCGCGGAATCCCAAGGTCCGCGCAAAGCGCCTCGATGGCCTCCACCGCCACGCGCGCGGCGTCGAGCACGGGCAGTCCTTGTATGGGGCGTCCCATGGCGGCCGCCAGCTTCGCATATTTCGCGGGATTGGCTAGCAGATTGAATCGAGAGACTGTTGGCAGGCACAGCGCATTTGACAACCCGTGCGACAGATGGAACTCCGCGCCGACAAAGCGGGCCATGCAGTGCACATTGCCAAGACCAGTCTGCCCAAAAGTGATGCCTGCCAGCGCGGAGCCGCATAGCATGTTTGCGGCGGCCTCCATGTTTTCTCGATCGGCCACGAACTGCCGGATGTTCCCTGCCAACAATTCGATGGCCTGAATATTGATCGCGTCCGTGATCAGATTCGACTGCGAGGAGAGATACGATTCGAACGCGTGGACGAATGCATCAATGCCGGAATGTGCCGCCACGTGGGCTGGCACGGTACGCAGTGCCAGTGGATCGAGAATTGCGAATGCCGCGGGATTTAGCGCGGCATGTCGAATGGACATCTTGAGGTTTTTCTCCGTATCCGTGATGACGCAGGAGCCTGACACCTCTGAGCCCGTGCCCGCCGTGGTCGGAATGGCGATCAACAGCGGAGGCGCGATCGAGAACTTCTCGATGCCCTCGTAATCATGGATACGGCCACCGTTGGTGAGCACGATGCCGACCGCCTTGGCTACATCAATGGTGCTCCCTCCGCCAATCGCGATAATGGCCGTGGCGTCGTGTGCGCGACAGACGTCGAGAGCACGCGCCACGGTATGCGCGCTCGGATCGGGTTCTATGTCCGAGAAAGTGACAGTAGCCACGCCCTCGCGCTTCAGCAAAGCGGTCACGCGATGGTAGAAGTCGCTGGCAAGCAGTGCGGCATCCACCGCGATGAACACGCGCGTGCAGCCACGGTCTCTCACGATGGTGGCGATTCGCTCGTGAGCGCCGACACCCATGTAGATACGCGTTGGACAAAAGAAGGTTGAGATATCGGTAATGGTCATGAAATCGTCGAACTGTATGGAGGGACTCAATCGGTAGCGGAGAAGCCTGATGCGATGGTCGTCCAACGCTTGATTTCGGTGTGAACGAACGATGTCAGCGCGGCTGGCGCCATGCCTCCCGGCTCCGCTGCCATGCTCTGCAAGGTATTCTGCATGGCAGGGTCTTTCATGCTGGCCAGCACGGCTTGGTAAATGTGGTCACGAATGGGTGCGGGAAGATTGCGCGGCGCGGTCAAGCTGTACCACGTGCTCATCTGATAGCCCGGTACGCCGGCTTCGCTAAGTGTCGGCACGTCCGGCAGGAAGCGCGTGCGCTGCGCGGTAGTTACCGCCAGGGCCTTGATATTTCCGCCGGCCAACTGGGCATTGGCCGAAGCGGCGGAGTCGAGCGCGAAGGTCACGCGGCCGCCGATGATGTCGGTCATCATCGGTGATGCGCCTTTGTACGGTACGTGCACGGCATCGAACGACGCCTGCTTCTTCAGGAGTTCCGCGGACAGGTGTTGCGTGGTCCCGATGCCCGCTGATCCGTACGTGGCTTCCGCGCGATGACTCTTCATGAAGGCGATCAGTTCCTTCACGTTGTTGACCGGCAGGGATTTCCGCACGATCAGGACGTTTGGCACCACAGCGACGGTTGTGATGTGCGTCATGTCCTTCTCGAAGTCGTACGGGAGGTTCTTATAGAGGGCTGGCGCCGCTGCGTGACCCACGTTCGCCAGCAGCAGCGTGTAGCCGTCGGGCTGCGCGCGCGCCACCAATGCGGCGCCGAGCGTGCCACCCGCGCCGGGGCGGTTGTCCACGACCACGGATTGCCCGAGTTCACGCTGCAATTGCGCAGCAATGGCGCGCGCGACGATGTCAGTGGTGCCGCCGGGAGTAAACGGGGCGACGATGGTGATTGGCTTGGTCGGCCAGTCGGCTGCGAGGGCGGGGCACGCCGCCACTGCCAAGGCAATGCTCGCGCTAACCACGCGCGTGGTTTTCATTAGGAAATGACTCATTGTTTGTCTCCTGAATTTCTTATGCGTAGGCCAGGGGGCCGAGGATGCTAATCGAGCGTGACGTTCAGCCCGGACAACAAGGTGCGCCAGGTAGCAACCGAGTTCGAAAGCAGTTCGGCCGCGCCTTCAGGCGTCTGCTGGCGCTCGGCCGGCGCCTCCACGCCGGCTGGTGCCAGCCGCGCCAGGGTTTGCGGATCGCGAATCGCACTGCGAAGCGCCTTGCTGAGCCTTGTCACAATCGGGGCTGGTGTGCCTCTCGGGGCAAGCACCATGTTCCAGATGTCGTAGTTCAAGTCCTTGATGCCCGATTCGCCGGCGGCGGGTACGTCAGGCAGCGCGCTGATCCGCTTTGGACGCAGCACGACGATGCCCTTGACCATGCCCGACTTGATGAAGCTGGTGGACGTCGTAGTGCTGTCCACCAGGTAGTCGATATGACCCGCAGCCACGTCATTGAGGGCGAGACCCGCTCCGCGGTAGTTGGCAATGTTGACGTTGACGCCGAGCCTGGCGTTCACCAGCACGCTACCAAGAAACGAGCCAGAACCCACGCCGGCTGCGCCTGCGTTCATCCTGGCGGCATTCTGACGGGCGTAGGTGGCGAACTGATCGAGGCCAGTAGCTGGAAAATCCTTGCGTGCGGTGATGACTTGCGGCGCATCGCCCACCGAGGCGAGCGGAATCAGGTCTTTCAGAACGTTGTAGGACAGAGACTTATATAGCGTGGCGTTTGCGGCCAAAGTACCGACGTTGCCTATCACCAGCGTGTAGCCATCGGGTGCGGCCCGTGCCGCGCGGGCGGTGCCGAGTGTGCCACCAGCTCCCGGCACGTTCTCGACCACCACGGGCTGACCAAGATCGCGTGCCATGCCCTCAGCAATGACGCGCCCGAGGATGTCGGTCGGGCCGCCCGCTGCGAATGGCACGATCAGCGTCAGAGGCCTGGCGGGATAAGTCTCTGCAAGGGCGACGCCTGGGAGGACGGCGATGGCTGCCGCGGCGGCACTCGCCTTCAGGATCCTTCGGCGGCCGGAAATGTGTGAAGTCATGGCGGGCTTTCTCAAGGATTGAAGACGGTGAGGCGTTCCTCGGTCATCTCGCGCATCGCGTAGTGCGGTCCTTCCTTCCCGAAGCCGCTGTCTTTCACGCCGCCGAACGGCATCACGTCCGAACGCGCGCTCGACGTTTCGTTGATCTGAACCGTGCCGAAGCGCAGCGTCTCCGCGGCTTTCATTGCGCGATCAATGTCCTGGGTAAAGATGCCGGCAGCCAGTCCGAACGGCGTGCTGTTCGCGCTGGCCAATGCCGCATCGAAGTCATCGAATGGCCGAAGTGCGATCAGCGGTGCAAATGCTTCCTGGCACCACACACGTCCCTCGTCGGGGACATCGGTTATCACGGTCGGCTCGATGACTGAGCGCTGGCGGGTACCGCCACAAAGGACTCGGGCACCCGCGGCCACGGCTTCGCCAATCCACGTTTCGGCGCGGATCGCCGCTTGTTCATTGATCAGCGGTCCCACGCGCGTGGCGGGATCCCGAGGATCTCCGGCCACCAGTGTGCGCGCGTACTCGACCAGACGTTGCGCGACCTCGTCGGCGATACGGTGGTCAACATACAGACGTTGCACGGATGTGCAGACCTGCCCGGCCTTGCGCAGGCCTGCGTTGGCGATCTTGGGGATGGCCCGGTCCAGATCGGCATCGGCCGCAACAAACGTGCTGGCGATGCTGCCGAGTTCCATTTGCGTGCGACGCAGGCCTGCCGCGCGCTGGATGATGCGGCCAACACGTGTACTGCCGGTGAACGTGTAGAAGGCCACGTCCTGTTCTTCCAGCAGCCAGGTTCCCACTGTCTCGCCTTCGCCCTGCAAAATCGACAGGAACGGCGCGGGCATGCCCGCCTCCAGCAGCACCTGGCCCAGCAGCGCACTGGTCAGCGGTGTGAATGCCGATGGCTTGAGGATGACTGAATTGCCCGCTGCATAGGCCGGCCCTACCTTATGCAGGACGGTATTGAGCGGCGAATTGAACGGCGTGATTGCGCACACCACGCCAACAGGGAAGCGTCGTGTGAAGCCGATGCGCTGGTGCGCGCCTGGGCTGGCCGCAAACGGAACGACCTCCCCGGTCAATTGGGTGGATTCATTGGCGCACAGGTTGAGCGTGATCTTGGCCCGATCAATCTCGTTGTTGGCATCGACCAGTGTGAATCCAGCTTCCGTGGTCATGGCGTCGACGAAACGGCTGCGCCATGCCTCCAGTCGTTCCGCCGCGCCCCGCAGTACCACGCTGCGGTCGTGCGGGGCTGGTGGCCCTGCATCGACTGCCATCCTGGCGATGCGTACCGCCTGCGAAACCTGCTCGCGAGTGGCCGCGGACATTGTGGCAATGGGGTGGCCGGTGAACTTGTCTAGCACGTCGAAGTGGTCGGTCGAGTCGACCCAGACGCCATTGATCAGATTGCCGGTAGGGGGGAGGGTATCTACGGGGAAGCGGGATGTACTCATCAGGGCGCGGCTAGGGTGTGGAAGATCATTAAAGAAAACGTTTTCTCATATTCACCGTGTTGGAGATAAAAGTCAAACCGCGCCGTATCGGGGTAAACGCTCGAAAATTAGGCGATTCTATCTGGGGTGAAGGATGGCTTATCGATGCTCTCAGTGTATTTCGCGAGGCGTTTCCAATGATTGTGAGAAAACGTTTCCTCTGGTGGGCTCGCGAAATTGGTTTCGCTGCGGGGAATCAGTTGAGCGAGTTCGTGTGGAATCGGGATGCAATGCCGGAATGGAGCGAATCAATCAGGCGCTTGCCGCAACAGTGCCTTCTGGGGTTGCAACCAAATCGAGATATCGAGAGGCGCGCCGACGATAGACGCAGGAAGGCGTCGTGGCGGCAATGCATGCCGACAGAAGGTTTGGGTGGTCTGAGCGGATCATCCGTGGCGGCGGACTACGCCACGGATGCCGGGACCTGGTACGGCAGGTAACAAGAACGAAGGACGGCGTGCTACCCGAACCCGTCGGGCAGCGCTTCCCAAGGTCGTGACCTAGATCAAAACCCGATGACTACCCCCGCAGCTCCCGTCGCAAGATCTTGCCGGTAACGGTCTTGGGAAGCTCGTCCATGATCATTACCAGGCGGGGATACTTGTACGCCGCCATCCGGGCCTTGCAGTACTCCGCCAGTTCTTCTGGCGTGACGCTCGCCCCAGGCTTGAGGCTGACCACGGCTTTCACCGTCTCGCCACGGTAGGCATCGGGAACGCCAACCACGGCGGCTTCCCGCACGGCGGGATGGGTGTACAGCACGTCCTCCACCTCGCGTGGCCAGACCTTGTAGCCGCTGGCGTTGATCATGTCCTTCTTGCGGTCCACGAGGTAAAACCAGCCGCGTTCGTCCATGAACCCGACATCCCCGGTGCGGAAGTAACCATCGACGATGGCCTTGGCGCTCTCCTGCGGTTTGTTCCAGTATCCCGGCACGATCATCGGCCCACGCGAAATGATCTCGCCGACTTCGCCAACTGCCATCGGTTTGCCCTCGTCGTCGCCAATATAGGACTCGACGTTGTAGGCCGGCACGCCCACGGCAAGGGTGCCGGAGGCCGGGTCCACGGGCGCCTCGACCCCGCGCGGCACCACGTGCGTTGGCGAGTTGGTCTCGGTCAGGCCGTAGCCGTTGTGGATGTAGTGGCCGAAGCGTTCGCGAAACGCCTCCACCACGCTGGGCGGAATCGGCGCGCCGCCGGAGTAGATCTTGGTCAGCGACGCGAAGCAATCGCGTGTGGCATTTGGGTGGTTCATCAGCGCGATGAACACGGTGATGGCGCCGATGGTGAAAGCGGGGCGATGCTCGCGCAGCGTGTCGAGCATCACGCCCGGTTCGAAGCGACAGGCCAGCACCAGCGGGGCGGCGCACATGAAGGCGGCGCCGATATGGCCGATCAGCCCGGTGATATGAAACAGGGGCGCGACGCCGAGGATGGGCTCTCCTTCGCCCAGCGTGATCCAGTCGCGGTAGACCTGGGCGTTGAAGGCTACGTTGCCGTGGGTGTTCATCGCGCCCTTGGGCACGCCGGTGGTGCCGGAGGTGTACACCAGCATGGCGATGTCGTTCGGCCCCAGCGCCACTGGTGGAGGATGGCGGCCGGCGTTGGCTGCGATCACTGCCGACAGCGATTCCGCGCCCGGTGTTTCCTGTCGGCTCGCATTGGCGAACAGCCGTGGGTCGTGGCGCTGCTGGTACTCCAGTTCGGATGTCGTCATCACCAGAGGCAGCACGCCGTTTTCCGCGCTGGCTTCTTCCGCAAGCAGGGGGCGGACGATATCGACGTAAAGGGTCTCGGAGCAAACCAGCAGGCGAGCGCCCGAGTCCGCCAGGATCACGCGCAGTTCGCGCGCGCGATTCATCGGGTTGACGGGCACGGCAACGGCGCCCAGTTTCCACGCCGCCACCAGGGCGATGACGAACTGCGGGACGTTCTGCAAGTAAATGGCGACGCGTTCTCCGCGCGTGATGCCACGGTCTTGCCACGCGCAGGCGAGCGCGTCGGATTGCGCGTCAAGCTCGGCGTAGCTCAGGCTGCCGTCGAAGTAGAGAATGGCTGGTAGCGACGGCGCGCGCGCTACCGCGGCACGGAACAGGCTCAGCGCGTCGGCGAACTCGGGCGTGATCGCGTGGGGCTTGCCCGGCTCGTAGCTCGACAGCCAGGGCTTGCGGTCATAGGGCGTCATGGTGTCTCCGGAAAGTGGAACGGCGGCACACCATGCGTGCCGCCGCGCGTGGCGGGGTGCGTCCGCGGTCATCAAGCAGCCGGACGCATCGGTGGAAGAACCCCTGCCTCCGCCTACTTGATGACGACCGGATTGACCGGTGCTCCGCTACCGTTCACGACCTTCAGCGGCGCGGCGGTATAGAGAAAGCTCCACTGACCGTCGTCGGCGCAATCCGTGGCCAGCGGGTCAAGCTGCGCGATTTCCGTCAGCGTCACGCCGAGGTTGCGCATCAGCGCATTGTGCAGTGGCAGCGCCACGCCCGAGACCGGGTCCACCGTGACCTCGTTGGCGATGGTGTCAGTGACCAGGTTCGGAATTTCCATCTTGTGGAACCACTCCACCAGTTCGGGGCTGTAGGTCAGACCCGGCTCGATGAAGTTCTTGTAGAACTCGGCCTGATCGCGCTCGTAGAAGGAGCCGATCCAGCCAGTGCGGATGATGACGATGTCATGCTTTTCGATACGCACGCCCTGCATTTCGGCTGCGGCCAGCAGGTCGAGGTGGGTGAAGGTCTCACCGGGATCGAGCACGGCCTTGCCGCGATGGCGCGCCATGTCGATCAGCACGCCACGGCCGACGATGCCGCGTTCGGCGATGGGCAGCACGCTGGCTTTTTCCATGCCGCCGATGGTCGACTTGGCGTCATAGCCGTTCCAGAGCTGGTCGCCGTACCAGACATGGCCGAGGGCATCGTACTGGGTGGAGCCTTGCAGGTACATGATCATCATGTCGTCCGCGTACTCGCCTTGCCCCGGGAAGATCGGCGCCTTGCCGCACAGGTAGTGGCCCTTGTCCATCACGTTCAGACGACGTGCCTGCGAGCGGCCGGGCCAGACCGGATCCCCCTTCGGGTTGCCCATCTGGATCTGCAGCGTGAAGGTCTTGCCCGAGCGTACGGCTGCCACGCCGCGCAGCACTTCGGCCTGGGTCAGGTAGTTGAGCGAGCCGACTTCGTCATCGGGTCCCCATTTGCCCCAGTTCTTCGGCGCGTCGCGCAGTAGTTCGGCCACGTGCGGAACGTTCTTCGATTCCATGCATTGTCTCCTTCCGGTTGCACTTCGAGGTCGACCCGGATGCAAGCGTCATGACGATGGCTCATGGCGCGGATGCACCAAGCGAATAAAACTGAACGGTCATGCTTTTTTTGTGAGAGCAGTCTAGTGCACGGCGCGCGGGCAGGCCAAGGGAGGAATTTGATCCTGGCGAATCAGGGCTCGTGGCTGCCCAGGTTTGCGCGCCCACGTGGGGCGCTGAGACGTCAGATCCGGAGCAATCCCTAGTTGACGGCATTTTTCATGGGGATAAAATCCGTTTCACAAACGTGAAAATAGAGTCTGACCGACGTGGACTGTGCTCGGTCGGGCTCGAAGTTGGAGACAGCCCACCCATGACCGCATCACCCGTCTACTTCGTTCGCACCGAGGACGTCGCCGGATATCACCCCGCCAATCACGTCGGCACGCTGAATCGCCGCATCATCGGCCGCGAAAACGTCGGCGCCACGCAGCTTGAAGTCATCCACGGCACCATCGAACGGGGGAAGGGCGCGTTGCCCCATGCGCATCCCGGCATCGAGCAGGTCTGTTATGTCCTGGAAGGGCGCGCGCGTGCCGAGGTCAATGGCCACGCGCAAGAGCTTGGTCCTGGCGACTGCTGCTTCTTTCCGGCGGACGCGATGCACGTATTCACGGTGATCAGCGACGAACCGGTCAAGCTGCTCGTCGTCTATGCCCCGCCGTATGAAGAGTCGCCCGATCGCGTGATCCGGCCCGAGTGAGCACACAGTACGCATCGAAGCGTGGCGGCGCCCGCCGCCGACAAGAAAACCGAGGAGACACCATGCCCAATTTCCGCATGCGGCGCACGCTGGCCGTTGCCATCCTGGCGTTGCCCGCTGCCGCGATTTCGCTGCCGGCGAGCGCCAATGACGCCTACCCAAGCCGGCCGATCCGCCTGGTCGTGCCATTTGCGGCGGGAAGCGGTACCGATGCGGTCGCGCGCATCACGGCAAAGGAGTTGGGCGATGCGTTGAATCAGAACGTGATCGTCGACAATCGTCCGGGGGCGAATGGCGCGATCGCGGCGGAGATCGTCGCGCAGGCCGCTCCCGACGGCTATACGCTTTTCATGACGACGAACACGACGCATTCGGCCAACCCTTCCCTGATGAAGAAGCTGCCGTACGACCCGATCAAGGACTTCACGCCGGTCGCGCGCATGGGCAACCTGCCGTTCATGCTGGTTATCAATCCGAAGCTGCCAGTCAAGACCGTCGGGGAACTGATTGCCTATGCGAAGTCGCATCCGGGCATGTCATACGCCAGCGGCAACAGCACCGGCATCGTGTCGGGCGCCACGCTGGCCCGTATGGCTCATGTCGATCTGCTGCACGTGCCATACAAGAGCACCCCGCCGGCCATGACCGACGTGATCGCGGGTCAGGTGCCGATGATGTTCGTCGACGTGGCCGCTGGCATCGCCAACGTCAAGGCGGGCCGGATGCGGGCGCTGGCGGTGACCACGGCGCAGCGCAGCCGGCTGTTGCCGGACCTGCCTCCGATCGGGGATACACCCGAGTTGAAGGGGTTCGACATCACGTCGTGGAATGGCGTTTTCGCCCCGGCAAAGACGCCGCAGCCGATCGTCGACCGGTTGAACCGCGAGTTGTCGAAGATCGCCGCGAGCAAGGAAGTGGCCCCCAAGTTCGAAGCGCTTGGTTTTGAAGCCTTCGGGCAGACGCCGCAGCAGTTCGCGGGCTTTGTGGGCAGCGAACTGGTGAAGTGGAACAAGCTGGTGAAGGACGCCGGCATCCAGCCGGAATAAGAGGACACAAAGATGAACTTCGAAAGGACACCTGAGCAGAACGCGATCGTCGAGGCCGTGACGCAGCTTTGCAGCGATTTTGGGCCCGAGTACTGGGCTGAACTCGACCGCGAGCACAAGTTTCCCGAGGCTTTCCATCAGGCGATGGCCGGCGCGGGCTGGCTGGGCATTGCCATGCCCGAACGGTTCGGCGGCGCGGGGCTGGGGATCACCGAAGCGGCGCTGATCATGCAGACGGTCTCGGCGTCAGGTGCAGGCTTCTCCGGGGCATCGTCGATCCATATGAACGTGTTTGGCCTGAACCCGGTGGTGGTATTCGGCACCGAGGCCCAGCAGGCCGCCGCGTTGCCGCCGCTGATCGCGGGGCGCGACAAGGCATGTTTTGCCGTGACCGAGCCCGACGCCGGGCTGGATACCACGCACCTGAAGACGCAGGCCGTGCGCACCGCCGATGGCAGCGCCTATCGCGTGGACGGCCGCAAGATCTGGATTTCGACGGCGCAGGTGGCATCGCGCATGCTGCTGCTGGCGCGTACCACGCCGCTAGATGCAGTGGCCAAGCCGACGCAGGGTTTGAGCCTGTTCTACACGACGCTGGACCGGAACCACATCGAGGTACGCGAGATCGACAAGATGGGGCGGGGCGCGGTCGATTCGAACATGCTGTTCATCGACGGCCTGATGGTGCCCGCCGAAGATCGCATCGGCGAGGAGGGCCGTGGCTTTGAGTACATCCTGCACGGCCTGAACCCCGAACGCATCCTGATCGCCGCGGAATCGGTAGGCCTGGGCCGCGCCGCGCTGGAGGCGGCCACGCGCTACGCACGAGAGCGCACGGTGTTCGGGCGGCCGATCGGCCAGAACCAGGGGATCCAGCATCCGCTGGCCCAGGCGTGGATGGCGCTGGAAGCGGCCGACATGATGGTGTGGAAGGCCGCCTGGCTCTACGACAATGGAAAGCCGTGCGGCGCCGAGGCGAATGCGGCGAAGTACCTGGCCGCCGAGGCCGCGCACCAGGCTTGTCAGACCGCTGTGCTGACGCTGGGTGGCATGGGCTATGCCCGGGAATACCACGTCGAGCGCTATCTGCGCGAATCCTATATCCCGCGTATCGCACCGGTCAGCGCGCAGCTGATCATGTGCCATATCGCCGAGCGGGTGCTGGGATTGCCGAAGTCCTACTGAGCATTAGACGAAGGCCGAGGATCAGGCGGACGGGGAAATGAAGAAGCCCTGGTGCGCGACGCACCAGGGCTTGGCGATGGTGTGACTCCCACGTACCGCATCATGCCGCCCGTCGCATCAACCCGCAGTGCCATGCCGCGATGACGATGTATTGCCATCGCCGATGGCTGCCGCAAGCGGAGAACAGCAACTGGCGCCATGGTGCGGCGCGTGGCGGCATCTCCATCCCATCTACGGACGATGCCGCGCCGTCCTGACCGACCCTGCCCGCCGACCAGGAAGCGGAAACCTCCATCACGCATCTAGCATAGGAGCGGGCCGGGCGCTCACCATTCGGGCGCCTGCTGAAAGCGGTGTAGGTGTTTGTCGGACGGTCAGACGGTCAGTCGATTCCTGTCTCGACACGGCAGGCACCGCACGCCGGATCACGGGTCACGAACGACGCAGGCGCTTGATCAGCGACGAGGTGTCGTCTCGCGAGCTTCCCATTTGTTGCAGGTCTGCATAGAACTGGTCGACCAGCGATGTGACCGGCAGCGTGGCGCCGTTGCAGCGGGCTTCGTCCAGGCACAGGCCCAGGTCCTTGCGCATCCAGTCCACGGCGAAACCGAAGTCGAATTTGTTCTGGAGCATCGTCGGGCCACGGTTTTCCATCTGCCACGATGACGCCGCGCCCTTGCTGATAACGTCGAGCACCACGCGCATGTCCAGCCCGGCGTGCTCGCCAAACGCGATGGCTTCGGACAGCGCCTGCAGCAGCCCGGCGACGCTGATCTGGTTGACCATCTTGGCCAACTGGCCGGCTCCGCTCTCTCCGATGCGGGTGACGGCGCGGGCATAGGCGGCGATGACGGGCTCGGCGCGCTGGAATGCTTCCGGGTCGCCTCCGCACATGATCGTCAGTTTGCCTTGCTCGGCGCCGGCCTGTCCGCCCGAAACTGGTGCATCGATGAAATGGCAGCCACGTTCGCGCGCGGCCGCGTGCAGTTCGCGGGCTACGCTGGCGCTGGCGGTGGTGTGGTCGACGAAGATAGTGCCTGGCGCCGCGCGCTGGAACGCGCCATCTGGCCCCGTCATGACCGCGCGTAGGTCATCGTCATTGCCAACACAGGCACAAACGATGTCACAGTCGACTGCGGCCAGCGCCGGCGTCGCCGCCAGCTTGCCGCCGTGTTTGCCAAAGGCCTGGACCCAGCGCTCTGCCTTGGCTGCGGTGCGGTTGTAAACGGTGACGTCATGGCCTTTGGCGGCCAGATGGCCGGCCATGGGGTAGCCCATGACGCCGAGCCCGAGGAATGCAACCCGCATGACTTTGCTCCGTGACTTCGAAGAGAGGCAAGAGTATAGGTCGTTTGCGGGCAGTGGCGGTCGATGTCAGAATGCCGCCACCTCGAAGTCATCGCCCCGTTCGAAGTCATCGCCCCCACCATGTTTCCCGCCAGTTACGACGCGTTACTCGTCCTGTTTTCGGTCATTGTTGCCGTTCTCGCTTCCTATACCGCGCTGGACATGGCAGGGCGCATCTCCACCGCGAGCGGCCGCTATGCGCGGCTGTGGCTGGCCGGCGGGGCAGTGGCCATGGGGCTTGGCATCTGGTCGATGCACTTCCTGGGCATGTTGTCGTTCAGCCTGCCGATTCCGCTGGGCTACGACCCCGCCATCACGGCTGTCTCGCTGCTGATCGCCATTGTTGCCTCGGCATTCGCGCTGCGGCTCGTCTGCCTGGAGCATCTGCCGCGCAGGCGACTGGCGCTTGGCGCGCTGGTGCTCGGCGGGGCCGTGGCCAGCATGCACTACACGGGCATGGCGGCATTGCGCATGCAACCGGGCATTCAGTACGACCCGTGGTTGTTTCTATTGTCGATCCTGATCGCCGTGGGGGCATCCGGGGCGGCGCTCTGGATTGCCTTCCGATTGCGGCGGCACATGCCGCGCGTGCATCAACTGCGCTTTGGGGCGGCACTGGTGATGGGCGGCGCCGTCGCGGCGATGCACTACACCGGCATGGCCGCGGCGAGGTTTCCTATCGGCAGTGTGTGTGGCGCAGCGGGCGGCGGGCTGCAGGGCAATACGCTGGCGCTGCCCATTCTCGTGATCACGATCTGCGTCCTGGCCGTGGCGCTGATTACGTCGGTGCTCGACATGCGCCTGGAAATGCGCACGGCGGTGCTGGCCGACGCGTTGGGCGTCGCGAACGAAGAGCTGGAATTTCTGGCGCTACACGACAAGCTCACCCATCTGCCGAACCGCGTGCTGCTGGAAGACCGTTTCACGCTGGCGATTCAGGCAGCGGCCCGGCAGCATAGCCGTTTTGCCGTGCTTTTCGTCGATCTGGATGGATTCAAGGGCGTCAACGATACCTACGGACACCAGGTCGGCGACGGGCTGTTGGTGGAAATCGCCAGTCGGCTGCGGGCATCGGTCTCGTCGGAAGATACGATCGCGCGTGTCGGTGGCGATGAATTCGTGCTGCTGGTCCACGTCGACGAACCTGAGGATGCGGGTGTCGTCGCCGGGAAGCTGATCGACGTGCTGCGAGAGCCCGCAAATGTGGCGGGCCACATGTTGCACGTTTCAGGCAGCATCGGCATCGCGATCTACCCGGTCGACGGACAGGATCAGGACGCGTTGATGACCAATGCCGACGCCGCGATGTACCACGCGAAGGCATCAGGCCGGAACGCGAGCTACTTCTTCGAGCGGTCGATGAACCATCAGGCGCGGGCGCAGCAGATGCTGATCCAGGACTTGCGCGCGGCCCTGAGAAACGGGCAATTGCAGTTGCACTATCAGCCGAAGTTCTCGGCTGTCGACAATGTGCTGGTAGGCGCCGAGGCGTTGCTGCGCTGGAATCATCCCGTGCAGGGCCAACTGATGCCGGACCAGTTCATCACGCTGGCTGAGAAGACCGGAGCGATCGTGCCGATCGGGACGTGGGTACTCAACGAGGCGTGCCGGCAATTGGCGTTATGGCACGACATGGGGCACAAGCATTGGTCGATGGCGGTCAACCTTTCCGCGCTGCAGTTCTGTCATGTGGGCATGGTCGAGTCGGTAGCCGAGGCGTTAGCGCGGCATAAGGTCGAGCCAAGACGATTGACGCTCGAGATTACGGAAACTACCGCCATGCGCGATGTGGAGACCACGCTCGCGATCATGACCCAGCTCGACGAGATGGGCGTGCGGATTGCGATCGATGATTTCGGTACTGGATATTCAAGCCTGCTGCATCTGAAGCGCATCCCAGCGAGCGAATTGAAGATCGACCGGGGATTCGTGCGCGATCTCGCTGAGGACAGCGAGGATGCCGCGATCGTATCGGCCATCGTGGCGCTGGGCCGAACGCTGAATTTGCAGGTAGTGGCTGAGGGCGTGGAAACGACCGCTCAGCGGTCGTTCCTGGCAGGTCTGGGGTGTGATGCGTTACAGGGCTATCTACTTGGCAGGCCGATGCCTGCGGCGCAGTTCACTGAACTGGCGATGGCCGATGTCGATGCGTGAGCGTGTCATGACGCGTCACGCATCGAGCGACATCCTGTATCAGGCCCCGTCGGTGAACACGTCGCGCTTGCCCGTTGCGCTGAAGCCGCCGTCTGTGTACGGGCTGCGCGGATCGTGGATGGCGCGACCACCATCGGTGTACGGATCGCGTGTGCCGGTGCGCTCGACCAGGCCATCGCGATTGGTGACGCGCGCGCCGTCGGTGAACGGATCCGCGCTGCGCGGCGCGGCATTGGCCAATCCGGCGGCGCCGGCGAGGGTGGCGGTCAGGGCAGTGTAGAGCAGGGCCTGCTTGATGGTTCGCATCTTGGAATCCTCTTCGTGATATGGGTTACCGGTTGTTCACGGCTTGCTGGAGCGTCTGATCGGTCGTTGCGCGACCTTGGAATGCAGTCTAGAGAGCAGGCCCCGACGCGAACATGACCCTTGAATGACATTGATGTCATTTGTCTGGGGCAATGCGATACGATTGCAGGACAGGATGCCGACCGGACAATGAATTCGGCCTTGGCGACAAATCCACGCCAAACAACCTGTAGAATCTCAATCTGGTTCGCAATGCACGCTGCGCGGGCCGTCCCCCAAGAATTTCCTTTCTCCAGCCTGTCCAGCCATGTCGACAGGCGCGCACGATGAGTCATGTCCGAGTCTGAGTCAGCCAAACAAGCCGCGGTGGTGTGGGTCCACGAACAGATGGAGCGTCACGGCCTGACGTTCGAAGACCTGGTCGAGGCCGGCTGTTTTGCCGATGCGCATATCGAAGTTGCCGATCAGGCCGAGGCCGTTGCGAAAGCCGCAACGCCGACGCCAGATGCGCCGCCGCGTGTGATGTACCGCAACGCCATGGGGCAAACCTGGGACGGTAATGGGGAATACCCTGATTGGCTGCAACGCGCGGTCAATGCCGGGCAGTCGATCGACTTCTATCGCGTCGAGTAGCGATGCGGTACCCCACCGGGCGCATGGGCGCCTGGTGTATCGGCATCATTGGCTGGCCGGATGCGTCAGCAACGCTCGGCAGTCAGGATCGGTAGGGCTGTGAAGGCGGTAATGGCCAGCGGCTGCGCATGACGCTGGTACTGCATCGCCGCGGGTGGTAATTCCTGCAACAGCATCGCATTGCTGGCGGCTGCGCCCGGTTGCTTGCCGGGGTGATTCGGCGCATCAACGGCTGGTCGGGCATCCTGCCAGACTGGCAGGTCATCCTCCAGCCCTCGCCCGGGGCCCATCTGGCCGATCTGGCCTATCTCGCATTGGGCCTGCGTTCCATTGAGGCCATTCAACTGGCCAATCTCCGCTTCCGCTTCGATCTTGATCGCCGCGTGCCGCTCGGGCATCGACAGGCCGATTGCTTCCGTCAATTCGCAGGCCGCCATATCAGCCGCAGCCGCGCCCTGGACAGGCAGCGCGAGTGAGGCAATGCACAACAGGAGACCGGAGAACGGGCGTTTCATCGAGGAAATTGGGAACTTGCGCGGGATCAAACTGCCTGTGTTGAGCAGTTGCAGCATTGTACTGCCTCAAACGGTTGCAAAATGGCTATATCAAGATGACATTCGTGCAATGTTCGCCAATTCGTGGCAAAGCTCCGCTAGTGTCTCGGTCTATATCCAGAACCTCGAATAATGGGCCGGTACCATACCGGCTCGGAAGTGAACCAACATGCGCATCCTGATTGTCGAAGACGAGCCGAAGGCCGGTGATTATCTGCTCAAGGGACTCACTGAGTCGGGCTTCGTGGCCGATCTGGCTCGCGACGGCGTGGATGGGCTGGCCCACGCACGCGAGCAGCACTACGACCTGATCGTGCTCGACGTGATGTTGCCCGGCATGGATGGTTGGCAGGTATTGCGCGAACTGCGCCGGGACAAGGACACCCCCGTGCTGTGCCTGACCGCGCGCGACGAATTGTCCGATCGGCTCAAGGGGCTGGAACTGGGCGCAGACGACTACATGGTCAAGCCGTTCGCGTTTGCCGAGCTGGTGGCGCGTATCCGGACGATCCTGCGGCGTGGCCCGCTGCGCGAGAGCGAGTTCATCGAGGTGGCCGACCTGCAGATCGACACCATCCGCCGCCGCGTGACCCGTGCGGGGCAGAAAATCGACCTCACTTCGAAGGAGTTCGCGCTGCTGCAATTGCTGGCGCGGCGTCGTGGCGAGGTATTGTCACGCTCGCTGATTGCGTCGCAGGTCTGGGATATGAACTTCGACAGCAACACTAACGTCGTGGACGTGTCGATCCGACGCCTGCGTGCCAAGGTGGATGACCCGTTCCCGAACAAGCTGATCCATACCCGCCGCGGCATGGGCTACGTGCTCGACGAATTCGACGAGGCATGATGCGGTTGCTGTCGAAGCTCCAGGCCGCGATGCCGGCATCGCTGACCACGCGGCTGGCGCTGGCCTATGGGCTGACCACGGCGGCTGTGCTGGTTGGCGTGGCAACGTATCTGTCGAGTTCGCTGGGCAACCAGTTGCAGGCGCGCGATGAAGGCGAGCTGGTAGGCGAGGTGCTTCTGGTGCGCCATCTGCTGCGTGAAGTTGGCAGTGAGGCCGAAATTCGCGCGGACACACACCGATTTGCCGATATCGCCATGGGGCACGAAGGGCTGGTGCTCGTGGTCCGCACGTTGGGCGGCGATCCGCTGGTCACGCTCAACCCGCGCAATGAACGGGTTCCGGACCTGCGCGTCCTGCCGCTCGCCACGGCGCCCGATACGACTCAATTGCAGACTTGGTATCCGCGCAACGGTGTGCCGTCACGCGGCATCGTCGCATTGGGCCAGATTGGCGACTCCGGCCAGACTGTGGAAATCGTCGTGCTCAGCGATGCGGGCTATCGCGTGGCGCTGATGCGCGAGTATCACAGCAGATTGCTCGTGGCGGTCCTGTGCGGTGCGATCGTGGCGGCGGCCCTTGGTTTCCTGCTGGCGCGGCGCGGCTTGCGGCCATTGCGGCGGATGGCGAGCGATGCGGCGGCCGTGACCACGAGCCGGCTGGCGACGCGGCTCGACGTAGGCAGCGCACCGGAGGAACTGCGCGATCTGGCGGGCGCGTTCAACGGTATGCTCGCGCGCCTGCAGGACAGCTTCACGCGGCTTTCCACGTTCTCGGCCGATCTGGCGCACGACTTCCGCACGCCGATCAGCAATCTCGTGGGCCAGACGCAGGTCACGCTGGCTCAGCGACGCACGGCGCCGGAGTATGAATCGTTGCTCGAGTCGAATCTCGAGGAGTACGAGCGGCTATCGCGCATGATCGAAAACATGCTGTTCCTGGCGCGCGCCGACAACGCACAGGTGGCACTCGGGGCGCGGCCACTCGATGCGCGGGCGGAACTGGACAAGGTGGCGGAGTATTTCGAAGCTGTGGCCGCCGACCGCGACCTGACGCTCTCCGTCGCCGGCGCGGCCACGGTGACTGCGGACCAGCCATTGCTGCGGCGCGCCATCATCAATCTGCTGGATAACGCCCTGCGTCACGCGCCAGCGGGCAGCACGGTGCAATTGGCCGTGTCACGTGGACAGCCGGGCCACACTGTCATCAGGGTGGTGAACTGCGGACCCGGGATCGCTCCGGAGGCGCTGCCACACCTTTTTGCACGCTTCTATCGCGCCGATCCGTCACGTCGCGACTCGGCCAAATCCACCGGTCTCGGCCTTGCCATTGTCGACACCATCATGCGGCTGCATGGCGGCAGCGTGTCCGTGCGCAGCGTGGACGGACAGACCACGTTTGAACTCGACTTTCCTGACAAGGCTGTCAGTAGGGCAGGCGCATAATAGTCGGCTCGCGGGCTATGCCCGCTCCACGTAAGGAGACCGACATGCAGGTGCAACCGTATCTCGATTTCGGCGGCCGTTTTGACGAGGCAATGGCGTTCTACGGCAAGGTGATGGGCGCCAAAGTGACGTTTATGATGCGCTACAAGGACGCGCCCGAAGGGCAGCCCAAGCCATCGCCCGCCTGGGCCGAGAAAGTCATGCACGCGAATATCCAGGTGGGTGACAGCCAGTTCATGGCATCGGACGGCCGGGAGGGGCAGACCCCCGCGTTCTCCGGCTTCATGATGTCGGTGGGCGATGTGCCGAATGCAGAGGGTCAGCGGATATTCAATGCGCTGGCCGAAGGTGGTCAGGTGTTCATGCCTTACCAGAAGACATTCTGGGCCGAGGGGTTCGGGATGCTCGTCGACCGGTTCGGCATGACGTGGATGGTCAACTGCGAACACTGACGCACTGACGCGCTGACGTATTGCGGGTGAGCGGCCAGGCCGTCGTCACCCGCCTCTTTCCGCTTCCTTCCTTTTCCCCCGTTTTCTCCTGCCCCCTCTCCCGCATTTGCGGAAGAGGGGGCAGTCATGTCAGCGGCTCGCCAATCGCCCGTGGGCCCAGCGATACAGCACCGGTAGCACCAGCAGCGTCAGCGCGGTGGATGACAGTATCCCGCCGATCACGACAGTGGCCAGTGGCCGCTGCACCTCTGCGCCGGTGCCCGTGGCAATCGCCATCGGCACGAATCCGAGCGATGCCACGAGCGCCGTCATCAGCACAGGGCGCAGCCGGGTCAACGCGCCGTTGAATACGGCATCATCGAGCGATCGGCCTTCCTCACGCAGCGAGCGGATAAACGAGAGCATGACCAGTCCGTTGAGTACCGCCACACCCGAGAGCGCGATGAAGCCCACCGCCGCGGAGATCGACAACGGAATACCGCGCATCCACAAGGCCAGCACGCCACCGGTCAATGCAAACGGAATGCCGGTGAAGACGATCAAGCCGTCGCGCACATTGCCGAACATGACGAACAGCAGTACGAATACCATCAGCAGCGCCACGGGCACGACGATCTGGAGCCGTTCCGTTGCCGACTGCAACTGCTCGAATGTGCCACCCCAGGCAATCCAGTAGCCGGTGGGGATCTTCACGCGCGTGTCGATGGCAGCCACGGCCTCGGGCACGAAGGTGCCGAGATCCCGCCCGCGCACATTGGCGCTGATGACGATGCGGCGCTTGCCGTTTTCCCGTGAGATCTGGTTCGGACCTGGCGCGATGGTCAGCGTGGCGACTTCGCCGAGCGGAATGTAGCTTGTTGCCGCGTTGGTGCCCTTGGGCAGGGGGATTGGCAGACGCCGCAGCGCTTCCACGTCGGCGCGAATGCCTTCCGGCAGGCGCACGCCAATGTTGAAGCGGCGGTCGCCCTGGTAGAACACGCCGGCATCGCGGCCGCCCACGGCGATGGCGACGGTGTCCTGGACGTCGATCATGTTCAGCCCGTAGCGTGCCGCGCGGGCGCGGTCGACGTCGACGGTCAGCACTGGCAGGCCCGTGGTCTGTTCGACCTTGACCTCTGTGGCGCCGGATACGGTCTGCAGGACCTTGGCGATACGCTGCGCCGTGGCATCAAGCACCTCGTTATCATCGCCGAACAGCTTGACCGCCACGTCACTGCGCACGCCTGAAATCAGCTCGTTGAAGCGTAGCTGGATCGGCTGCGAGAACTCGTAGCGATTGCCCGGAATCTTCTCCAGTTCGGCTTCGATCGCGGTGCGCAGCGACTCGCGGGAACGGGAGGGATCTGGCCACTTGTCACGTGGTTTGAGCATGATGTAGGCATCCGAGATATTGGGAGGCATCGGATCCGATGCGATCTCCGCGGTACCCGTGCGCGCGAAAATGCGCTCGATCTCGGGGAAGGTTGCCTTGAGGCGCGTCTCGATCTGCTGCTGCATCGCCACCGACTGCGTCAGGCTGGTACCCGGAATGCGCAGCGCCTGTACCGAGAAATCGCCTTCGTTCAGGTTGGGGATGAACTCGCTCCCGAGGCGCAGCGCCACCAGCCCGCTAAGCAGTACCGCCATGCCCGCGCCGGCGAGCACCACCGGCGTATTGGCCAGGGCACGTTTGAGCACCGGCTCGTACCCGCGGCGAGCCCAGCCCATGATGCGGTTTTCCTTTTCCTCGACGCCGCCGCCAATAAACAGCGCCACGGCTGCCGGCACGAAAGTCACGGAGAGGATCAGCGCGCCAATCAGCGCCAGCACCACGGTCATCGCCATCGGGTGGAACATCTTGCCTTCCACGCCGCTCAGCGCAAAGATCGGGATGTAGACGATCATGATGATGAGCTGGCCGTAGACCAGTGGCCGGCGTGCCTCGCTCGCGGCTGCGAACACTTCCTCGAAGCGTTCGGCGCGTGTCAGCGGGCGTCCCAGGCGTTCCTTCGCATGAGCCAGACGTCGAACGCAGTTCTCGACGATCACCACGGCGCCGTCGACGATGATGCCGAAGTCGAGCGCGCCCAGGCTCATCAGGTTCGCGCTGATCTTGTATGACACCATCCCCGTGAACGTGAACAGCATCGACAGCGGGATCACCATCGCCGTGATCAGCGCCGCGCGCAGATTGCCGAGGAACAGGAACAGGATGGCGATCACCAGCACCGCGCCTTCGAGGAGGTTCTTCTTGACCGTGGCGATGGCTTTGTCGACGAGATTGGTCCGATCGTAGACGGTCACCGCCTTGATGCCTGCCGGCAGGGACTTGTTGATCGCGGCCATGCGCGCATCTACGGCCTGGGATACCGCGCGGCTGTTTTCGCCGATCAGCATGAAGACGGTACCCAGGACTACTTCGCGGCCGTTGTCGGTGGCGGCACCGGTGCGCAGTTCGCGGCCAAGGCCCACTTCGGCAAGATCACGGACACGGATCGGCAGGCCTTGAGCGGTGCCCACGATGACGTCCCCGATGTCGTCGATCGACTTGACCTGCCCGGGCGCGCGCACCAGGTACTGCTCGCCGCGCCGCTCGATATAGCCGGCGCCGACATTGGTGTTGTTGCGTTCGAGCGCCTGCACCACGTCTTGCAGCGAGAAGCCGTACGAGGCCAGCTTTTCAGGGCTTGGCGCCACCAGGTATTCCTTGGCGAAGCCGCCGATCGAGTTGATTTCGGTAACGCCGGGCACGTTCCGCAACTGTGGCTTGATGACCCAGTCCTGGATCTCCCGCAGGTCGGTGGGCGTGTATGGCGTGCCATCCGGTTTGCGCGCATCCGGCTCGGCTTCGACGGTCCACAGGTAGATCTCGCCGAGGCCAGTGGAGATGGGGCCCATGGCAGGCACCACGCCTTCCGGGAGCTTGTCCTTGGCTTCCTGGATGCGCTGGTTGACGAGCTGGCGCGCGAAGTAGATATCGGTGCCGTCCTTGAAGATCACCGTTATCTGGGACAAGCCGTAGCGCGACAGCGAACGGGTCTGCTCCAGGCCCGGCAGGCCGGCGATGGTGACCTCCAGCGGATAGGTGACGCGCTGCTCGGTTTCAAGCGGCGAGTATCCGGGCGCCGAAGTGTTGATCTGCACCTGGACGTTGGTGATGTCCGGGACGGCGTCGATCGGCAGGCGGCTGTAGTTGTAGATGCCGAGCCCGGCCATGCCGAGGACCGCCAGCATCACGAGCCATCGCTGCGCGATGGCGAAGCGGAGAATGCGTTCGAACATGAATGGCTCTCCGTTCAGTGCGAATGCTCGGCGTTGCCCTTGCCCTGTTCGGCCTTGAGCACGAAGCTGTTGCCCGCCACATAGCGATCGCCGGCGGCCAGGCCGTCGACGATCTCGATGCGCTTGCCGTCGGTGCGGCCCGTCTTGATCGCCCGGGCGAGGAAGCCTCCCGGCGCCTCAACGAACACCTGCTTCTGGCCGTCCTCGACCTGCACCGCATCCGCTTCGATGATCACGGGGGCTTCGGCGTCGCCAGTGGCCACGCTGACGGTGACGAACAGACCCGGACGCCATGCCATCTCGGGGTTCGGCAGCGTCACGCGGGCCGTGGCGGTACGGGTTTGCTGGCCGAGCAGGGCGCCGACGTAGGAGACCTTGCCTTCCGCTTCGCCATCGAACGCAGCGGAAGCAATACGTACCGATTCGCCCAGCTTCACATGTCCGAGGTCCTTTGGCGCGATGACGAACTCGGCCCAGACCGTGTTGAGATCGGAGATCGTGAAGACCGCGGTTTCCGCCGCGACGGCTTCGCCGAGTGCCAGGTGTTTTTCCACGACGATGCCGTCGAAGGGGGCGCGCAGCTCGAACTGGTTGATGGCGCGGGCGCTGGGCTTCGCGCCAATGGCGGTCAGTTTCTGGGCGGCGTTGCGCTCGGCGATTTCGGCTTCCTGCAGCGCGGTACGTGCCGCAAGGAAGTCCTGTTCGGCGGAAACCTTGTCCTCCCAGAGCTTCTTTTCGCGGGTGTAGGTAGTGCGCGCCAGTTCCAGGCGGCGCTGCGCGGCGAGCAACTCACTGCGTTGATCCGATAACTGCGTGCTGGCGAACACTGCCAGCAGGTCGCCTTTCTTCACACGCTGGCCAAGGTTGGCGGACACCGATTCGACAACGCCCGCCACGCGCGGCACCACGTGCGCGGTGCGGTCTTCGTTGAACCTGATCTCGCCGGGGAATTCCACCGCGCTGCGGATGCGGCCCGGGCCGGCGGCGCGGATGTCCAGGTTGGCGTTGCGGATCTGTTCTGGCGTCAGTTCGATCAGTCCGGGTGGCTCGTCGGCTTGTTGCGACGTCTTCGCGGATTCAGCCGAAGCGTTCGACGCGGGCTGGCCGTGCGCGGCCTCACCCTCTTCGTGCGCGTGGTCGTCGCCACGGCCGGAGAGCAGCAGGGCAAGCGCGGCGATCAGGCCGGCGATCACGATGCCAGCGATGGTGATGGCCTGTTTTCGAGTCAAGGTCATGTTGGTTCCTGTCAGCGGCCGAGGATGCGGTCGATCGTGGTGGCGGCTTGCCAGCTATTGGCGACCACACCGAGGTAGCGGATGCGTGCCTGGAACAGCGTGCGCTGGGCATCCAGGACTTCGAGGTAATTGAATTTGCCGGCTTCAAAGCCTTGCGATGCGGCCTGGTAGGCGCGCTCGGCGGCTGGCAGCACGGTTTCGCGCAGGCTCAGCGCCGAGGAGCGGGAGACTTCGAGCTGGCTGGAGGCCTGTTGCAGGTCGTGATCCAACCGAAGGCGTGTTGCGCGGAGTTCGTCGGCGGCCTTGTCGGCCTGACGGATGGCTGTGTACAGATTGCCTTGGTTGCGGTCGAACAGCGGCAGCGGAATGGCGACACCCAGCACGGGGTAGGTGCCGCGCTCCGGCGAACTGTTGTCGCGCTTGGCGCCGACGCTCACCGTCACGTCCGGGTACTGACGACTGCGCTGGACGTTGATCTCGGCCTGCCGGCGATCGAGTTCCCGCTCGCTGGCCAGTAGCGCGGGGGCGCCGTCGAGCGACTGGCGCAGCATTGGTGCCAGAGGGCGGGCGGGCAATGCATCGAGGTTGCCATTGGCCTCGGTGAAGCGTGGCGACGGATTGCCCCATAGCGTGGCGAGCGACTGCCGTGCCGCCACTAGCCCGGCGTCGGCCTCGGAGCGTTCAATCTGCGCATTGGCCAGTTCGACCTGTGCCTTGGTTTCCTCGACTGGCGAGATTTTGCCAGCCGCCACGCGCCGGGCCGCCGCGTTCGCACCACGCGTGGCGATGTCGACCGAGCCGGCCGCCAGCCGCACGCGCTCCTGCGCGACCAGCACGTTGAAGAACGCGCCGATCACGCTGGCCCGCAGGTCGGCCTGCGTGGTGCCAAGCTGTGCTTGGGCTACGTCGCGCGCGCGGTTTGCGGCGCCGATCCGCGCGCTGCGCTTGCCGCCCAGTTCGATCGGAAGGTTGACCTGGCCAGTAGTGGCGCGTGTGGCGGCGCGCGTGTCTTCCATCTGCACGGCGATCTCGGGGTTCGGGATCACGCGTGCCTGTGTGATGCCGCCTTCGGTCGAATCGAGTTCGATGCGGGCGGCGGACAGCGTCGGGTTCTGCGCGGTGGCCAGTGCCAGCGCGGCTTCCAGCGTCAAGGCGCTGGGCGGTTCCTGAGCGGGTACTGGGACCCGTACTGGGGCCGATGCCGGGGCTGCCGCGTCCTGCGCCGATGCGACAGGACTGACGATGGGGCTCAGCGACAGGCAAAGGAGCACGGCCGCCAGGCCGGGGGGCGAAAGGAAGTTTCTCATCGAGTTTCACCAATACGAACGGGAGAAAATCGGCGAGACGACAGGCGCGCCGTTCAGGGGCGCGTGGATTGGAAAGGGGCTTTCCGCGTCTCGCCGGCTAGGCGAGACGGGACCACTGAGGGCGGTCTGGAACGGGAGAGGGGATTGAGCCGAACGCGCTGGCGCGTGGCTGATAGTGCACGGTGACGAACGGGTAGTCCCCGGTCATCGCCAACTCGGAGAACAGGCCGTGCGAGCCCGGGAAATGACAGGCATTGCAGTCACCGTCCGGGAGCTTGGCCGATTTGCTGTCCTTCGCGTCTTGCGCTTGCGGGTCGCTGTCGCCGGCGTTGTGCTCGTGCGTGTGGTGGCCAAAGTGCCACTGCCGCGCATCGACCGAGGTCGCCTTCTCGTGTGCGCAATAGGACGCCGCGCCGGCCCAGGCGAACTGGAGCGGCAGCAGTATTGCGAGAAATACAAGCAGTAGGCGGCGCATGGGGGGCGATTATAGGCGTTTGGCGAGCGGCCAAACATTACGTTCATGTCATGTTTGCACCGCTCCAAAGTTTTTCGTTGGGCGCTTGACCCTGTAGCGACTAAAGGGTCTTCAATGGCAGGGAACAAGAATCAATGGAATTTGACATGGCTCGCACCACCCCTGATAACGTCCTGCCGTCATCCTCGGCCGCGCACGGTCGTGGGCATGACCACGATCATCCGCATTCCCGCGAACACAGTCACGACCACAGTCACGAGCACGGTCATGACCACAAGCATGATCACAATCATGCACATGAAGCGGCACCCGAGGCGGCGCAGCCGAATGCGTGCTGCGGCTCGTCCTGCAGCGCATCGGTTTCGGTCAGTACACCGGTTGCCGCCCCGGCTGGCACCCGCTCGGCAGCCTATCGCATCGAGGCGATGGACTGCCCCACCGAGGAGACGCTGATCCGCAACAAGATCGGTGGTATGGCCGGCGTGGCGGCACTCGATTTCAACCTGATGCAGCGCGTGCTGACGGTCCACCACACGCTCGATTCGCTGGACCCGGTGGTCAAGGCGATCGATTCGCTCGGGATGAAGGCCGAACCGCTGTCCGACTCGGGCGCGAAGGCCGCCATCGCCGAGCCCGGCAAGCCGTGGTGGCCGCTGGCGGCTGCCGGTGCG
>NZ_ANKP01000116.1:0-14417 GCF_000319775.1 Cupriavidus sp. HMR-1 | reverse complement strand
GCCGTGGGCGGCGCCGCGTCGCCGGCCTCGGTGAGCATGGCCAGCACGGTGGCGCGGATCTGGTCGGGGGTGGCGGCGAGGCGGGGCATGGCAGTTTCCGGAGGCGCATTTCAGCCTATCTTACGCACATACCTAACGTTAGAAAAGCCATTTATGTGTTGCTTGGGAAAACCAAAGACGGATAAATCTAGTTATCTTGCGGAAACAATGGCTTCCAGCCACAGGGCGCGCTTGGCCGCGCGGCGGGGGCGGTCAACGTTCCAAAACCAAGGGGAAAAGGACCAGTCAGCAAGTGACTGATTTGACTAGGGTTTTAGGGTGGGCATCACCCTGGAACCCGCATGGCTGCTACGGGTGGCTACCCCGGTAAATTGCGGCGAAATCAAGGGGACCCCTGATCCAGACATTCGTCTATTCGCTGGCCTGGCCGCATATCCAGTGGGCGGCGATGCTGGTGGTGCGGCTGCGCCCGGGTGCGGGTAACTAGTCGCTGGACGAACTGTAGGGGGCGAGCACTAACCGTCTCGCGCGGCGGCTTGCGAACCATAGGTCGGCCCGCGGCCGGAAAAATGCTTGACCTTCCCTGCCGTGGGAACGTCCATATTAACCATGGGGGACAGAAGCCCCTGCGGCGTGGCAGGACCAAGTCGGCAGAGAGCATCGGATTTTCCGCCGGAGGTTAGTCAAATGGGCGTTCCGGGGCGCACGTTGTATGAAGAGGTCTTTGCGGTGTTCGAAAGGGCATGCCAGGAAAGCGATTTCGAGCTGGCCGAGGACCTCCTGCTCGCCCTAGAAGCGATGGATCGCCGGCAGGAAGCTCATCGGCAACTCGACCGCGCCTACCTGCTGCTAGCCGATCTCTGAGAACGGGAGTCCCCCGACTTTGGTTTCTACCTGCTTGCCATCGGCTGGCCAATGCCCCTGGGGACAGCAGTGGTCCTCTTCCATGCCTTAGCGTGCAATATTTTCCGTTTTCTGAAGTGACCCCTTCTTTACGGAGTCCCGCGTATACCAGTCGTTCTTCTCGACAACCGGCTCTTTGCGATAGTGCCGCATGACCCGAAGAAAGCACTCGAGAGGCTGTTCCTTCTTTCGTAACCATCGGGCCTAACGTCGTCGGAGACAATTGCACGTTCCGGCTAATTCGAGAAACATCGTCTATTTTGCAGAAAGCGGCCGCTAACCGATCGAGCGGGGGAGTATCCGAAGGTCTTGCGAGCGCCGAGGCAATTTCTTCCATGTGCGCCGGGCTGCAAGGAAACTCATGTCGATCGGACAGTGCGCTCACTTTGGCTTGCAGAGCCGGGTTCGTGCCCTCGTGAAGGTACGCAAACAGGTTGTAATCCAGGTAAATTCTCATGCGATGGAGTTTGCGTATTGTTAAGCGCGCTCATACGTTTGGGAAATGCTGGCCGAACCTGAAGTTGGCGCATTCGCGCTGCACGTGGCTTGGGAGCAGTGGGAGTCTTACTTCTTCGACATTTGAAGGATTCTGAGCACGATGAGTGCGAAGGCAGTCGCGACGATGGCCGTCACCGCATGGCCCATGCCGGCGGCCACGCCGATCGCGGCAGCAATCCAGATGCTCGCGGCAGTTGTGAGCCCCCTGACGTGTGTCTCATTGTCCGGCTTCAGGATCGCCCCTGCACAAAGGAATCCGATGCCTGACGTGAGACCCTGAAGCACGCGGCTCATGTCGGCAAGCTGCACGCCCGCCTGGAGGGGAACCACGACAAAAACGCATGCCCCCAGCGCGACGAGCATGTGAGTGCGCACGCCTGCGGATTTTCCCGAGCTCTCCCGCTCGTACCCCAGCAAGCCCCCCAAAACGATAGAGACGGTCATTCGAACGACGGCACGTACTGCCTCGGCAGCATTAGCGAGATCGGAGAATTCCGAGCTCAATGTGCGGATGATGTCGTTCATTGCGGAGCGTCTCTGGGTGTGTCCTGAAAATGGCCAAGACAGTCTATGTCGCAGAAGATGACTGTCAGATTGCCGAGCTATGACACAACCGGATTCGCTGGCCGGGGGGCAAGATTAACAACGTATTACATTTCGGCAATAAAGCCTGACAACGGAAGGGCAACCTTAGAATGCCGGCCATTAGTGCTCGTTTTCGCGCCAGTGTGTCCACTCGAAGTGCGCGACATTCTCCTCCAGCCCCCGAACCGCATGACCGATTCTTCAATCTCCCCGTCCCAACCCGCTGGTCTCTCGAGGGCGCTGGACAATTTCCTGACACGCCACCGCATCGGCGTTTGGCGTGTTGTCGTAACGTTTGTCCTGGCAAGTCTGGTCTTTGGCCATTCTCGCTGGGACGGTACCTGGGTGTCGCCGCTGCTGCTGACGCTGGGGATGTTGGGGGTGAGCCTGGCCACGGTCGGGCGGCTCTGGTGCGCGTTGTACATTTCCGGGCGCAAGAACAATACCTTGGTGACCTCGGGTCCATATTCACTGTGTCGCCATCCGCTCTATGTCTGCAACTTGCTAGGCATTATCGGACTAGGGGCGATGACCGAGTCGCTGGCGGTTACCGCAGTCCTGGCGCTCGCATTTGCGCTGATGTACCCGGCTGTCATCCGGACGGAAGACCGCTTTCTGGCTTCCGCCTTCCCGGAATTCGCCGAATACGCACGCCGTACACCAGCGTTCTTTCCCCGTCTGTCGCTGTATAGGGGGGAGTCGACATGGACGGTCCATGTGTCTTCCTTTCAACGCAATATTGCGGACTCGGTCTGGTTTCTCGGCCTGTCGGTGGTCGTGGAGTCGTTTGATTTGTTCCATGACGCCGGCGTCCTCCGGGCGGTCGTGACGCTTGCCTGATGCGGGCAACTCCGCATACACGTACAGCCATGCACTACGCTCACGTCTCCGATTCTGTTGTCGAGAGCATGCTCGTGATGCTGGTCGGCCTGATCGTCCTGTATGTGGGGTTCGCTGTCTATTTGCGGTGGAAGCATGGGCCCGCCCCCAAGCGTAAGACTGATGAGGGGCGAAAGCGGCACCCCAAAACGAGCAGGCGAAAGCGATAATCGTAATCTGCTCTTAATGCTGGTGATCGAGGATTCATGTAAACTTCGGCGACGGCCCAGCCGTTAGTACTTCAACCCCAAGCCCCCCGCACAGTCTCCCAAGGAATGCGACGTTTCGTTCTGATCTTCGTGCTGCTCATTTTGCCGTTCCAGTTTTCCTGGGCGGCAGCGGCACGCTATTGTCAGCACGAGAAAGCCACGGCCACTTGGCACCTTGGGCACCACGAGCATCGTCATCAGCAGCCGGAAGGTAAAACGGATGCCGAGAAAAAGCCATTCGTGGATACAGACTGCGGGGTATGCCATCTGGTCTCCCTCCCGTTCGTCTATGGACAGACGCAGGACGTGTTGATAGCGAATCGGGTAGAAGTGACCGATACTGAACATGCGTCCGAGTTCTCGTCTCTGAATGCCAGGGCTCCCGACCGTCCTCAGTGGCAGCGTCTCGCTTGATCGGCGAGACGACGACTCTTTTTCTCCTTTCGTCTCTCGCCGAATTCTCCTGGTCACATACCTTGGTGCAATTCGATGCGAAGACTATTTCTGCCGCTCGGGCTGGCGGTAGCATTTCTCAGCCCAAACTTTGCCGTAGCGCAATCTGACACCGGCACGTCCATGGTGCCCGTCTTCCCAAGGGAAGCGGCGGGACCGTTGACCCTCGAGGCCGCGTTGTCGCTGGCGGCAGGAAGCAATTTCAACCTGTCCGCCGCCGCCAAGGAACTCGATTCCACAGAAGGTGGGATCATGCAGGCCCGGGTTATTCCGAACCCGGAACTCCAGACGCTGGTCGAGGACACGCGGAAATCCACCCGTACATCCACCGCCCAGATGAATATCCCCATCGAACTGGGCGGCAAGCGCTCGGCTCGTATCAATGCCGCGGAAAGGACGCGCGAACTGGCGCAGGCAACGCTGGCTGGCGTTCGCGGTGACATTCGGGCGCAGGTAATCGAGAGCTTTTTTTCCGTCTTGATCGCACAGGAACGCGTCAAGCTGGCAACTGGCTCCGCGGATATCGCTGCGAGGGGCGCGCAAGCCGCTTCACGCCGCGTCGCGGCCGGCAAGATCTCCCCGGTTGACGAAACTAAGGCACGTGTCGAACAGGCCAACGCCGAACTTGAATTGGCCGAAGCAACGGCGAGCCTGCAGTCCGCCCGTCAGGCGTTGACGGCGTTGTGGGGCAATGCATCGCCGCAGTTTGCCGAAGCACAGGGCAATCTGGACGCGCTGCCATCCAGGCCGGCGCCTGAACTCCTTCAGAAGGAGCTGGAAAACTCACCGCTGGTGGCCGCAAGCCGCGCTGAACTTGACCGCCGCCAGGCATTGGTGGGCGTTGAGCGCAGCCGCCAGTATCCGGATCTGACAGTCAGTCTGGGTGCCAAGCGAGATACAGAAGCCAACCGCAACATGGCGGTGATCGGTGTGGCGATCCCGTTGCCGATTTTTGACCGGAATCAGGGCAACTTGTATTCGGCCATTCGCCAGGCGGACAAGGCCCAGGATGAATATCTGGCCAATCGCATCAGCCTGACCCGAAATCTCCTGATGGCATCGAACCAGCTGTCGGTATCGCGCGCCTCGGCACAAACGCTGAAGCAGACCGTCTTGCCAGGCGCCGAGCAAGCCTTCAACGCGGCGACCATTGGCTTCGAGGCCGGCAAGTTCAATTATCTGGACGTCCTGGATGCCCAGCGCACGCTGTTCCAGGCACGCATCCGCTATCTCGGCGTGCTTGGACAAACCTATCAGGCGGCGACCACGATCGATCGCATTCTGGGACGTTAAGACGGGATTCATAAAACATGGCTATTTCGAACAAACAAAAGGCTGCCATTGCGGCCATCGTACTGGTGGGCGGCGTCGCGACTGGTGGCGTTCTGCTGAGCGGGCGCTCTGCGCCGGAAGAGCAGGGTGGGCACTCGGAATCCAAGGGGCATGGCGACACCGAGCACCATGGCAAGCAGGCGGCGGAAGCCGACCACAAGGATGACAAGTCACACGGCGACGGCGAGCATCACGAGGTCAAGAAGGGCCCCAATGGTGGCGCGCTCTTTTCGCGTGATGGCTATGACGTCGAAATTGGCACGGCCGAATCCAAGGGCGAGGCCCGTATTCGGCTCTGGGTTAGCAAGTCTGGGAAGGCGGTGGCAAATGGCGTGGCAGCGACAGGCCAGCTCGTGCGGGCTACGGGCGAGTCTCAAGCGCTCAAGTTCGTGGTGTCTGGCGACGCGCTGGAAAGCCAACAGCCAGTTGCCGAGCCCCATGTCTTTGACGTGACCGCAAATGTGACCTTGCCCGGTTCGTCTTCGCCACTCGCCGTGCGGCTCTCGAAAGAGGAAGGCAAGATTGAGTTGACAGCGGACCAGCTGGCCAAGACAGGGGTAGTGGTTCAAACCGCGGGCTCGGCAAAGGTCCAGGCTGGCGTCCAGTTCCCCGGCGAAATCCGTTTCAACGAAGACAAGACAGCCCACGTGGTGCCGCGACTGGCTGGCGTCGTAGAGAGCGTTCCGGCCAATATTGGGCAACAGGTTAAGAAGGGACAGGTTCTCGCGGTCATCGCGAGCACCGGACTTTCTGACCAGCGCAGCGAACTGCTCGCAGCACAGAAACGTCTGGATCTGGCGCGTGTCACTTATGACCGCGAGAAGAAGCTCTGGGAACAGAAGATCTCTGCGGAGCAAGATTATCTGAGCGCCCGCAACGCGCTGCAGGAAGCGCAGATCAGTGTCCAGAACGCGCAGCAGAAGCTGACCGCCATTGGCGCCAGCAACAGCTCGACGGCACTCAATCGCTACGAGCTGCGCGCACCGTTCGACGGCATGATCGTTGAAAAGCATATCTCGCTTGGGGAAGCGGTGGCGGACAACGCCAACGTGTTCACGCTGTCGGATCTGTCGTCCGTCTGGGCCGAGTTCGTGGTGTCTGCCAAGGATGTCGAGCGGGTGCGCATCGGCGAAAAGGCGTCGATCAATTCGGCATCGTCCGATGTGAAGGCAGATGGCACCGTTTCATACGTGGGTTCGCTGCTGGGCGAGCAGACGCGGACGGCGAAGGCCCGCGTAACATTGACCAATCCACAGATGGCTTGGCGACCGGGTCTCTTCGTCACGGTCGACGTATTCGGTGCTGATGTCGAGGTGCCCGTTGCGGTGAAGACCGAGGCCGTCCAGGACGTCAATGGCGAGAGCGTAGTCTTTGTCGCGGTTCAAGGTGGATTCGTGCCGCAGCCGGTGAAGGTCGGCCGGACAAACGGCAAGGTCATCGAGATTGTCGAGGGCCTGAAGCCGGGCGCACGTTACGCCGCCGCCAACAGTTTTGTTCTGAAGGCCGAACTTGGCAAATCCAGCGCCGAACACGGCCATTGATACGGGGGAAACAGCAATGTTTGAACGTATCATTAGTTTCGCCATCCAGCAGCGATGGCTGGTCCTGCTCGCCGTGTTTGGAATGGCCGGGTTAGGGATTTTCAGCTACAACCGACTACCGATCGACGCGGTCCCTGACATTACCAACGTTCAGGTTCAGGTCAATACCTCGGCACCAGGCTATTCACCGCTCGAAACCGAACAGCGTGTTACGTATCCGATCGAGGTCGTGATGGCCGGCCTGCCGGGACTCGAACAGACGCGTTCCCTGTCCCGCTATGGCTTGTCGCAGGTGACGGTCATCTTCAAGGATGGCACGGACGTCTATTTCGCGCGCCAACTCGTCAACCAGCGCATCCAGGAAGCCAAGGACAATCTGCCTGAAGGCGTTGTGCCGGCGATGGGGCCTATTTCGACCGGCCTCGGGGAGATCTATCTATGGACCGTTGAAGCCGAAGAGGGTGCTCGCAAAGCTGACGGGACTGCCTATACGCCGACAGATTTGCGCGAAATCCAGGATTGGGTGGTACGGCCGCAACTGCGTAACGTGCCCGGTGTCACCGAGATCAATACTATCGGTGGTTTCAACAAGCAGTACCTGGTCGCGCCGAGTCTTGAACGGCTAGCGTCGTACGGGCTGACGCTGACCGACGTCGTCAATGCGCTGAACAAGAACAACGACAACGTGGGTGCGGGCTACATCGAGCGTAGGGGCGAGCAGTATCTGGTTCGTGCGCCGGGTCAGGTTGCGTCCGAAGACGACATCCGCAACATTATTGTCGGTACAGCGCAGGGGCAGCCGATCCGCATTCGCGACATCGGGGATGTGGAGATTGGCAAGGAACTGCGTACCGGTGCGGCAACCGAGAATGGCAAGGAAGTTGTGCTGGGCACGGTATTCATGCTCATCGGCGAAAACAGCCGGGCTGTGTCAAAAGCGGTCGATGAAAAGGTCGCTTCCATTAACCGTACGATGCCGGAAGGTGTGAAGATCGTAACGGTATACGACCGGACACGTCTGGTCGACAAGGCCATTGCGACCGTCAAGAAGAACCTTCTTGAAGGCGCGGTGCTCGTCATCGTAATTCTGTTCCTTTTCCTGGGTAACATCCGCGCGGCGCTGATTACCGCGACGATCATTCCGCTGGCGATGTTGTTCACCTTCACGGGGATGGTGAACTACAAGATCAGTGCGAACCTGATGAGCTTGGGCGCGCTCGACTTCGGCATCATCATCGATGGCGCGGTGGTGATTGTCGAAAACTGTGTGAGGCGACTGGCGCATGCGCAGGAACACCATGGCCGGCCATTGACGCGCTCCGAGCGGTTCCATGAGGTGTTTGCCGCAGCGAAGGAGGCGCGTCGCCCACTGATCTTCGGTCAGCTCATCATTATGATCGTCTACCTGCCGATCTTTGCGCTGACGGGGGTGGAAGGCAAGATGTTCCACCCGATGGCGTTCACGGTCGTCCTGGCGCTGCTGGGCGCGATGATTCTGTCCGTGACGTTCGTTCCGGCTGCGGTCGCCTTGTTCATCGGCGAACGGGTGGCCGAGAAAGAAAATCGTCTCATGCTCTGGGCGAAGCGTCGCTACGAGCCGCTGCTGGAAAAGTCGCTCGCGAACACGGCCGTTGTATTGACGTTTGCCGCGGTGTCAATTGTTCTGTGCGTGGCCATTGCGGCCCGCCTGGGCAGCGAGTTCATCCCCAATCTGAACGAAGGCGACATTGCCATCCAGGCGCTGCGCATTCCTGGCACGAGCCTGTCGCAGTCCGTGGAGATGCAGAAGACGATCGAGACGACCCTCAAGGCAAAATTCCCCGAAATCGAGCGCGTGTTTGCGCGGACAGGTACGGCGGAGATTGCATCCGATCCGATGCCGCCGAATATTTCGGATGGCTACATCATGCTCAAGCCTGAGAAGGATTGGCCAGAGCCGAAGAAAACACATGCCGAACTGCTGTCCGCCATCCAGGAGGAAGCCGGCAAGATCCCCGGGAACAACTACGAGTTCTCCCAACCGATCCAGCTGCGGTTCAACGAGCTGATCTCCGGGGTCCGCTCGGACGTCGCAGTCAAGATCTTCGGCGATGACAACAACGTGCTCAGCGAGACGGCGAAGAAGGTATCGGCCGTGCTGCAGGGCATCCCCGGCGCGCAGGAGGTGAAGGTAGAACAGACCACCGGCTTGCCGATGCTGACGGTCAAGATCGATCGGGAGAAGGCGGCGCGATACGGGCTTAACATGAGCGACGTGCAAGACGCGGTGGCAACGGGCGTCGGAGGCCGTGATTCCGGAACCTTCTTCCAGGGCGATCGTCGTTTCGATATCGTGGTCCGCCTGCCCGAAGCTGTGCGCGGCGAGGTCGAGGCTCTGCGCCGATTGCCGATTCCGTTGCCAAAAGGAGTGGACGCGAGAACGACGTTTATCCCATTGAGCGAGGTGGCGACGCTGGAAATGGCGCCCGGCCCGAACCAGATCTCGCGCGAGAACGGCAAGCGCCGCATCGTGATCAGTGCCAACGTTCGTGGACGTGATATTGGTTCATTCGTGCCCGAGGCGGAAGCGGCTATCCAAAGCCAGGTCAAGATCCCGGCTGGCTACTGGATGACATGGGGTGGCACCTTTGAGCAACTGCAGTCCGCCACCACCCGCCTGCAGGTGGTAGTGCCGGTGGCGCTGTTGCTGGTCTTCGTACTGTTGTTTGCGATGTTCAACAACATCAAGGATGGCTTGCTAGTCTTCACGGGCATTCCCTTTGCGCTGACTGGCGGGATTCTTGCCCTGTGGATACGCGGCATTCCGATGTCCATTACTGCAGCGGTGGGCTTCATCGCGCTGTGCGGGGTGGCGGTGCTCAATGGTCTGGTGATGCTGTCGTTTATCCGATCGCTGCGCGAAGAAGGGCATTCCCTCGACAGCGCGGTCCGAGTTGGCGCCCTGACGCGACTGCGTCCGGTGCTGATGACGGCCCTGGTGGCATCCCTGGGTTTCGTGCCGATGGCCATCGCCACCGGTACGGGCGCTGAGGTGCAACGTCCCCTCGCAACGGTGGTAATCGGTGGCATCTTGTCGTCCACGGCGCTGACCCTACTGGTGTTGCCGGTGCTCTATCGACTTGCTCACCGCAAGGATGAGGACGCGGAAGATACTCGCGAGCCAGTCACTCAGACGCATCAACCGGATCAAGGCCGCCAGCCTGCATGACGTAAATCCTTGGGCGGTCATCGTACCGCCCAATTTTTATAGGAGTTTCTATGGGCGCAGGTCACTCACACGACCATCCCGGTGGCAACGAGCGATCGCTCAAGATCGCCCTTGCGCTGACCGGTACGTTCCTGATTGCCGAAGTGGTCGGTGGTGTCATGACGAAGAGCCTGGCGTTGATCTCCGACGCCGCGCACATGCTCACGGACACCGTCGCACTGGCCATCGCACTGGCTGCTATTGCGATCGCCAAGCGACCCGCGGACAAGAAGCGGACATTTGGCTACTACCGTTTTGAGATTCTTGCCGCGGCCTTTAACGCATTGCTGCTGTTCGGTGTGGCTATCTACATCCTGTACGAAGCCTACCTGCGGCTGAAATCGCCACCTCAGATTGAGTCAACCGGCATGTTCGTCGTGGCTGTGCTGGGCCTGATCATCAATCTCATCAGCATGCGCATGCTGTCCTCCGGGCAAAGCAGCAGCCTGAACGTGAAGGGTGCTTATCTGGAAGTCTGGAGCGATCTGCTCGGGTCGGTTGGCGTCATCGCCGGTGCGATCATCATCCGCTTCACGGGCTGGGCGTGGGTCGACTCCGCCATTGCGGTGCTGATCGGCCTCTGGGTACTGCCTCGCACGTGGATCCTGCTGAAGTCGAGCCTGAATGTGCTGCTCGAAGGCGTACCCGATGACGTGGATCTGGCAGAGGTTGAGAAGCAAATTCTGGCGACGCCCGGGGTAAAAAGCTTCCATGACCTCCACATCTGGGCACTTACCAGCGGCAAGGCGAGCTTGACGGTTCATGTCGTGAATGACACGGCCGTCAACCCGGAAATGGAAGTGCTACCGGAATTGAAGCAGATGCTGGCTGACAAATTCGATATCACGCACGTGACCATTCAGTTCGAACTGGCACCATGCGAACAAGCGGATGCAGCTCAGCATTTCAATGCATCGCCAGCACTGGTCGGATCGAAGTCGCTTGCTGCAGGAGGAAACTAAGGTGCGGGTACTTGTTGTAGAAGACGAACCGCGTACTGCGGAGTATTTGCAGAAGGGATTGTCGGAGTCGGGTTTCGTGGTCGACATCGCGAACAATGGTGGCGATGGGCTCCACATGGCGGAAGAGACCGACTACGACGTCATCATCCTGGACGTCATGCTGCCAGGTATGGACGGGTGGACGGTCATCAAGTCCATTCGATCCAAGTCCGAGACACCCGTACTGTTTCTGACGGCGCTGGATGATGTGGCGGATCGTGTCAGAGGCTTCGAGTTGGGGGCAGACGATTACCTGGTCAAGCCCTTCGCCTTTGCCGAGCTCCTTGCCCGTATCCGGCGTTGCTTGCGCCAAAGCACCTCGAAGGAGTCCGAGCGATTGCGCATTGCCGATCTGGACATCGACGTGCTTGGAAGGCGGGTATTCCGGGGAACTACCCGCATTGAATTGACGAATCAGGAGTTCTCGCTGTTGCACCTGCTCATGCGCCGGAGAGGGGAGGTGCTGTCGCGAACCACGATCGCGTCCCAGGTCTGGGACGTCAACTTCGACACGGATACCAATGTCGTTGACGTCGCGATCCGGCGCCTGAGATCCAAGGTGGATGATCCCTTCGATCAAAAGCTGATCCATACCGTACGGGGAATGGGCTATGTCCTCGACCCAGAGCGCGGCCGGTGACGGAATGAGGCCCGGGACTTCGATAACCCCGCTGTCACTGACGAGGCGGCTTGGGCTCTTCTTTGCATTGGTACTGTCTATCGCGCTGGCCAGCATGGGCGCCTTTGCTTACTACTCGCTCGCCGCGCAACTCGAGGCCAGAGACGATGAGGTTGTAAAGGGAAAACTCGAACAGGTCGAGCATTTCTTGCGCGAGGTGGACGGGGTGCAGGGCGTCCCGGCGGCGCAGCATCGCTTCGATGATCTGGTGCGAGGTTACTCGGACCTCATCGTTCGCGTCACGGCGCTGGATGGCCGGCTTTTGTTTCGCACGGGCAACGATGCATTGCTGGAAGGCACTGACCAAGCGGCGGTCACGGGAAAGTCATCGCTCATGTTCCAGTCCGCCGATGCGGTGTTGGGGCGAGACGGTACGCGGGCGACGGTGTTCGTGGCGAAGTCTGGCGAGGACAGGAAGCAGGTGACTGCGCGATTCCGGACGACGCTCGTGCTTGGTACCACCGTCGGTGTGATATTGACGGCCCTGGTGGGGGCGGCCATTACGCGCCGTGAGCTGGAGCCGGCGCACGTACTTATCAAGCAGATCAACCGGATCAGTGTGGAACGGCTGAGCTACCGGGTGGACATGCCACCCAAGCCCACCGAAGTGCGTGATATCGCCTCTGCGTTCAATGCGATGCTGCAACGCCTCGAGGATGGTTATCAGAAGCTGTCGCGGTTCTCCGCCGATCTTGCCCATGATTTGCGCACGCCGCTTAACAACCTCATTGGACATGCCGAGGTCGCCTTGTCACGAGACCGCACCGGGCCCGAGTATGTCGCCTTGGTGGAGGAAAGCCTGGTCGAATACCAGCGACTTGCGAGGATGATCGATGCGATGTTGTTCCTCGCGCGAGCTGACAGTGCCAATGTGGCGCTCGAGTTGACGGAACTCCAGTTGAATGCAGAACTTCGCAAGTTGTCCGCCTACTTTTCGGTGCTTGCAGAGGAGCGAAGCGTCGTAATCAGGGTAAGCGGGGATGCCACCCTGGTCGCTGATGCCATTCTGTTCCAGCGTGCGATCAACAATGTTCTGTCAAATGCGGTCCGTCATGCGTGGCCGAATTCGATGATAGATCTGGTGGTGCGCCGCGAAGCGGCACATTGTTGCATCGACATCACGAACGTTGGAGACCCAATCCCGGAGCGGGAACTTTCCCTCATCTTTGATCGGTTCTTCCGTGGGGATAGGGCGAGATCCAACTCGTCACAGTCCACGGGGCTGGGCCTGGCCATCGTCCTGTCGATCATGGAGCTCCATGGCGGCGACGCGTCAGCCGTGAGCGGCTTGGATGGGAAGACACGCTTTACATTGCGCTTCCCGCTCAACGGTGCTGAAGCCTCAGCGCGGGTTTCGGTGGGTAGGCCGAGTCAGGACCGACCAGTCGTTGGGTAGAGTGGTGCAATGAGCCCGATTGCCTATTTGTAATCGCCGGGCAAGGCTGCAGCATGCGTACAATTTATACACTCGTTTTCATAGATCAACGAAGTCTCTAGAAAGGAGATGACTATGAAAACGAAGAAACACGCCTTGCTGTTTGCGGCGTTGCTGTTGGGTGGGATGTCGGCTTCGTATGCTTTGGAAATGACCGGGTTGAAACCGGGCGTGCCTGCGTCGACGGCGACGGCGCAGGCGATGGCGAAGCGTCACGCGACCTTGTATGGCGATCCAGCCGGCCAATCTCAGGCCAGTCGCATTATCGACGTGAAGCCAGGGATGCGGTATGTCAACGTGGACTCTGGCGAGACGGTGGCGTTTCGGGCCGGCGAGAAGATCGTCGCATGGACCTTCGCCCAGATGGTCAGGGATACGAGTGTGGACCTTGGCTTGTTGATGCCGGATCTGCCGGGTAGCGCTGGCGTGCGCGTCTATATTGATAGAAGCGACCTCTTCACAGGTGGCTGAACGTTGCTGAACCGGTGAACTACAGGCCCCGCACAATGCGGGGCCTTTTTCATCGTCATTGGCGTCGGTTCTGCCGCTTAGCAATACACGAGGCGATGGGAAGTTGTAGCACGCGCCACCGCATCATGAACGGCACCGGATTGACGCCGATGGAGGGAAAAAAAGCTTGCCCTCCGGGGAGGGCAAGCTTCGGAAGCTTTCGCCATCGGGATAAAGCGAAAGAGCACCAAGAGCCAAGCAACTGACGGGTGCCTGGCTCCCCCACAGAGGTCGGTCTGAGTTTCAGGGACGGCTTGCGTCAAATTCCGCGTGCGCCATCGGTGAACACATCACGCGGCCCAATACGCGAGCCGTCGGTAAATACGTCACGCTGGCCGAGGCGTGCGCCGTCGGTGAACACGTCGCGCTTGTCGATGCGTGCACCGCCGGCGTAAATGTCGTTGACTGCGGCGCGTCCGCCGTCGGTGTAGGGGTCGCGGGGACGGTGGATCTGGCCATCAGGGGTAGCAGCGATGGCGGAGCCGGCGGCAGCAATCGTGAGGGCAGCAGCAATCAGGGCAGTGTGAATCGTCTTCATGGAATCTCTCCGGAGTCAATGTTTGTGAGTCTCTAATCGCTCACCGTGTTCACAGTCTAGCTACCGGACCTGCTCCACTGAATTACCCGCGTATTACGATCCTGTCATAAAAAAATGCCTCCCGGTTGGGAGGCACAAACTCTCTTGAATTAACAAGAAAGTGTCGATTCTTTTGAGCTCGCTCAGAACTTGTGGCGTACGCCTACGACGACGCCGGTCTGATCCTTGCCAGGGACAACGTTGGTCGGGCTGCCGGTCGTCGAGTTGTAGCCGTTCATGCCCAGCTGCGAGTTGCCGCGGTTCAGTGCATAACCGACGTTCATATACACATCGGTACGCTTCGAGAAAGCGTAATCTGCCGAGGCAACGAACAGGAACGGGTCTGCGCCAGAATTGCGGCTGTCCGTGTAGTAGGCGGCGCCGGTCAGCGTCAGTGCGGGCGTCAGGCCATAGCGCAGGCCGGCCCAGTAAATGTTAGAACCGTTCGTCGGCAGCGCACCGACATTGCCGTTGTACCAGCGATAACCAATAAATGCCTTAGCCGGTCCGAAAGCGTAGCTCGCGCCAATTAGAGCGCGGCGGTCCTTGCGGTCGGCCGTGGCGACGG
>NZ_ANKP01000115.1:0-25269 GCF_000319775.1 Cupriavidus sp. HMR-1 | reverse complement strand
AACGCCCGCAGCGCGCGATTTGGCGCCGCGGCAACCGCGCGGGTCGCGACGGTCAGGATCAGGTCGGTGCCGGGCACGAGATCGAGCGCAGCGCCCCAATGGGGCAGCACCAGGGCCACATGCCGCTGCATGCCAGCCTCGGCCAGGGCGAGATCGATCTCACTGGGCGCGTCGGGACGCATCGCCACCAGCACATGCGGCCGCGCCAACCAGTCCTCCGCCGATAGCGGCCCCCGCCGAGGCAGCGTGGTCCGGTCCGCCACGCTCGTGTAGTGGTCTTCGAACAGCGTAGCCACCTCGATATCGCTGGGCAGCCGTGGAAAGACACCGATCGCCAGATCGGTCTCCCCATCGGCAAGCTGCGCGAGCATCGCCTCGCGGCCAGCCTGGATCACGGCGAGGTCGATGCCGGGCGCCTCGCGGCGCAGCCGCCGCATCAGCGCGGGCAACACGCTGCGCGCGCCATAGTCGGACAAGGCCAGCCGGAAGCAGCGGCGCGCATGGGCGGCGTCGAACGTGGATTCGCCCACCAGTCCGTTCAATTGACCCAGTGCATCGTCCAGCGGGCCCAGCAAATCGCGCGCGCGTGCGGTGAGCGTCAGGCCGTTTTCGCGACGCACCAGCAGCGGGTCGTCGAAGATATCGCGCAACTGGGCCAGCGCGTGGCTGACGGCCGGCTGACTCTTGTGCAGCCGCACGGCGGCACGCGTCACATGCTGCTCGGTCAGCAAGGCGTGCAATGTCAGCAACAGGTTCAGGTCGATACGGCGCAGGTCATCCATGCGGCGAATGTCTCATGTATGGATTGCGAATTTCCATTGCGGCGGCGGCGCGTGCAACATGCCCGACAACAGATTGCATTCGAATCGGAGAAATTATCATGACCTCGCCGCTTGCCGCATCCGCTGGCTCGCTCTGGATGCCATTGGGCGTCGCGCTTCTGGCCGGCGCGATGATCCCATTCCAGGCCGGCAGCAACGCCACGCTGGGCCGCGCGCTCGGGCACCCGCTCTGGGCCACCGTCGTCTCGCTCGTGATCAGCCTGGTTGCCGTCGTGCCCGTGCTGCTGGCACTGCGCGCATCGGCGCCCAATCTCGCTGCGGCCGCGCAGGGACCGTGGTGGCAATGGATCGGCGGGCTGTTCGGCGTGATCTACATCACCGCAGCGCTGTGGCTGGCGCCGCGCGTGGGCGCCGCGAACTTCATCGTCGGCGCCGTGGCCGGCCAGTTGCTGGCGTCGATGCTGGTCGATCATTTCGGACTGGTGGGCCTGCCTGCCCGGCCCGTCACGCTGGCGCGCCTGGCCGGCGTGGTGCTGGTCCTGGCGGGCATCTGCGTCATGCAATGGCAGCCGGCGCGAGCCACGAGCAACGCATTAAGCGAGCGGAATCTCAGGGGACAGTCAGATCAGCCAAGGCATCCCGGATCAGCGTGATGCCGGGCCAGGCCCCCATCTCCGCCATTGTGATGAATACCGTGCGCCCCACCGGGAACGAAAAATCATGGCGTACCGGGTGCACCATTCCCAGTTGCGCATAGTGCGCCACGGCGCTTTCCGGTGCGACGGTCAAGAGATCGCTGCTTGCCACCACACTCAGATTCGTGTGGAACGAGAACGACTCGACCTTGGGATGGGGCGGCACCAGCCCTGCGGACAGAAAGGTGTCGTCGAACACCTGGCGCGTATAGGCCTCGCGTGACGCCACGATCCAACCCTGTTCGCGCAGTTCCGCCAACCCGACGTTGCGCCTGCGGCGCAGTGGGTGGTCCTGTGCGCACGCAATGGCGAGCGGCTCCTGCCACAGCGGCGTGACCGCCAGCTTGCTTGCAGACTGCTTATCCAGCTCCACGCCGATTCGGCCAATCACGCAGTCGACATCGCCACGGCTCAACATTCGGAGCAGCCCGCCCACCGTCGATTCACGCACGACGAGTCTTGGGCAGTCTGGCCGCGCAGCCATTGCCGCCAGCAATCTCGGCAGGATCACCACGCCAACCAGCGGGAGTACGCCAAGCCGCACCACGGGAGCGGGGGGTGCTTCCGCCGCCGACTGAGCCGCCACCGCCAGCGCGCTGAGCGCGATACGCAGGCGGTCCAGTGCGACCAGTCCCGCAGGGGAAAGTGCTGCGCCGCGCGTGGTACGCGCGACCAGTTCCACCCCGAAGGCAGATTCCAGCTCCTGCAACATCTTGGTTGCGGCAGGCTGGCTGAGCGCCAGTTGTGCGGCCGCCGTCGTCAACGAGCCATGCTCGGCCACGAGTTCCAGAAAGCGTAGATGCCGGATGCGCAAGCGATCCAGCCGCTGCGCGCGCGCTGGCCTGTACAGGCCCATACCGTGTTGCTCAGGCAATACCCGGGTCATAACAAAACGTGATGACGCAATCAAGACATCATAATTTACAGGAAAGAATCCGGCTCGCACAATGCTGTCAAACAAGCTCACCTGAGCAAGAGGAGACAAAATGCGGCGAATCGCAAGGCGACTGGCATGGCTACCTGGCCTGGCAGTGGCGATCGGCACAACAGGGGTGGCAAGCGTGGCAGCAGCCTCGGCGGAAACCGGATATCCCACGCGGCCCGTGCACTTGATCGTTCCCTACGCCGCAGGTGGCGGCCCGGACATCCAGGCCCGCAAGCTGGCCGAAGTCGTCTCGCGCGACCTGGGACAACCGGTCATTGTGGAGAACAAGGTTGGCGCAGGGGGCATTCTTGCCGCTGAGTTCGTCGCCAAGCAGCCGGCTGACGGCTACACGCTGATGATCGGCGCCTCCACGCATCTGGTGCAGAAACTGATGCAGCCGTCGGTCAGGTTCGACCCTGCCAGGGATTTCACCCACATCATCCGTACCGGCTTCAGCCCACAGGTCATGCTGGTGAGGAGCAACTCGCCCTACCAGTCCGTGGCCGATCTTGTCGCTGCCGCGCGCAAGTCGCCGGGCAAGCTCAACTATGCGTCGGGGGGCATCGGCAGCGCCGCCCATCTGTCGGGCGCGGCATTGGCAAGCGCCGCGGCGATCGACCTGGTCCATGTGCCCTACAAGGGCTCGGTCGAGATCGTTCCCGCGCTGATCCGGGGCGATGCAACACTTGGCTTCCCGATTGCATCGACCGCGATCCCGCAGATCGAGAACGGCAAGGTGCGTGCATTGGCGGTTACCTCCGCATCCCGCTTGCCCGGCTTGCCCCAGGTGCCAACCCTGAACGAGGCGTTGGGCCGGAACGACCTGGCGCTGGATTCATGGTTCGGCATCTGGGCGCCCGCCGGCGTGCCAAAGCCCGTGGTTGCACGCTTGCAGGCTGCTGTGATCAAGGCCCTGAATGATCCCGGCACACGCGACATGTTCCAGAAGGCGGGTTCGGTGATCGACCCCACACCGAGCCAGGAAGCCTTTGACCGATTCGTTGCCGACGAGATGGTCAAGTACCGCCGGATCATCGAATCGAACCATATTTCGCTGCAATGAGGCCACCCATGACCACCGAAAACCTCTCGTTCTCCCCCCTTGCCGGCGTCCGGGTACTGGACTTCTCGCATGTCATCGCGGGCCCGTTGGCAACGTTCTACCTGTCACAGCTCGGGGCCGATGTGCTGAAGATGGAGAACGCCAATGGCGGCGATGTCATGCGCAGGACCGAGACTGGCCGAAAGGGCTTTCTTGCGCTCAATGCGGGCAAGGACTGTCGTGATATCGACCTGGGCTCCGAAGCGGGCCGCGCCGACGCTCTCGCCCTGGCGGCCACGTGCGATGTCGTCGTCGACAACCTGCGCCCCGGCGTGTTGGAGCGATTCGGCCTCGGCTTCGAAGCGGTGCGGGCGGTGAATCCGCGCGTGGTGTATTGCTCGATTTCGGGCTTTGGTCGCGGCAGTGCCGACTGGTCGGGCCGCCCCGCATACGACCATGTCATTCAGGCGGCCACAGGCATGACCTTTCTGGCGGGCAACGAGAACGACCCGCCGATCAAGACCGGATTCCCTGTCGTCGACGCTGCAACGGGTATGCAGGCTGCGCTCTCCATTCTGGCCGGTCTGCGCGAGCGCGATCGCTGCGGCTGCGCCATTCAGCTCGACATCTCCATGACCGGCGCAGCGATGCAGCTCATGTATGGCTTTGCCTGCGAGGCATTGACGGATGGCACGTCGCCCTCTCGCGTGGGCAACCGGGGCTACTCGGGCAGTCCGACGGCGGACTTCTTCCCCACGACCGACGGCTGGATTGCACTCGGCGCCAACACCCCACGTCAGTTGCTGCGTCTTCTCGAAGTCCTGGAACTGTCCGAGCTTGCCGCCGACCCGACCTACTTTGCCGAACCACTGGACGCGGAGTCCCCCGCCACCTTCGTGCGCTCACGCGACCCCGCCGCGCTGAAAACGATCATCGCGCAACGCCTGCAAATGCTGCGCGCTGACGAACTCGAGGAGCGCCTGGCCACGCGCGGGGTACCCGCAGCGAAGGTACGCAAGCTGGGCGAGTTTGCCGAAGCGGCGCTAGGTCACGGCCGCATATCGACTGTCACACTGCGCGATGGCGACACCGAAGTCATGTCGCCGGGCCTGGGCTTCGGCGCCCGGCGACATCCGGGCTAATTCGGGTCAATCCGCGCTAACGCTGATCGCCCCGCACCGGCGCGCGCTCAGAACGTTTCCCAATCGCCGCTATCGGCCGTCGCGGGCACCGGTGCGGCCGATGGCCTCGCCTTTGCCACGGGCCGACGGCTCGACGGCGTGGCCAGTACGGGTTCCTTGCGCTGATGGGTGACCGGCTGGCGGGCCTTGGCTGGCGTGGCTGGCTGGCGCGCCAGTACCGGGGCCGCCGAGGTCTTGCGAACCACGGGCGGTCGCACGGCGGCAGGCACTGCGGGCGCGCGCAATGGGCGTGATGGCTGCACCGGGCGCTGCAGGGCAGCGGCGGCCGTCTGGGTCGATGCCTTCTGGGGCGATACCTTCTGAGGCAATGCCTTCGCAGGCGATACCTTCTGCGGCGATGGCCTCGGCGCCAAGGGCTTCGGCGCAGCTGCAGGCAAGCGTGGCGCCGGTTGAACCGGCTGCGCAACGACCGCCACGGGCCCCGGCGCGCGCGGCACTTCGCGCTGCTGTTGCTCGCCCAGATCGAAACGCGCGACTTCCGTCACCAGCCCGCCGGCCTGCTGCATCAGGCTTTCGGCGGCCGCACTGGCTTCTTCCACCAGCGCGGCATTCTGCTGCGTCACGGTTTCCATCTGCGCAATCGCCAGGCCCACCTGCTCGATGCCAGCGCTCTGCTCCTCGCTGGCGGCGGTGATCTCGCCCATGATGTCCGTAACGCGGCGCACCGCGCCGACGATGTCATCCATCGTCTTGCCGGCCACTTCGACCTGGCGCGCGCCTTCCTTTACCTGCCGCACGGAGCCGTTGATCAGATCGCCAATTTCCTTGGCCGCCGACGACGAACGCTGCGCCAGGCTGCGCACCTCGGCCGCCACAACGCTGAAGCCGCGACCTTGCTCGCCGGCACGCGCCGCTTCCACGGCCGCGTTCAACGCAAGAATGTTGGTCTGGAATGCGATGCCTTCGATGACGCCAATGATCTCGGCCACGCGCGCCGAGGACTGGGTAATGCCGTCCATCGTATCCACCACGCTGCGCACCACACGGCCGCCTTCGGTGGCGACATCTGATGCGTTCGCGGCAAGCTGGTTGGCTTGTCGCGCGTTCTCGGCGTTCTGGCGCACGGTGGACGTCAACTGCTCCATCGACGCGGCAGTCTGCTCCAGCGATGCCGCTTGCTGCTCGGTACGGCGGGACAGATCGGTATTGCCACTGGAGATCTCGCGCGCGGCGGTATCGATCGAGCCGGCCGCGTGCTGGATGCCGCGAACCAGCGTGCCGAGCTGGCCAAAGGCGCGCTCAAGCGCGCCGAGCATCCGGCCCATCTCGTCCTGGCTGCGTACTTCGATGGCGTGCGCAAGCTGGCCCTGCTCCAGCGCCTCGGCAGCGTCAAGCGCCTGCCGGGCCGGACGCGTCACCGAGCGTGTCATGCCGATACCGAGCAGCGCGGCAATGATCGCCGCCAGGGCTGCCATGCCGATCAGAAGGTTACGCGTAAAAGCGTAGCGCGCTGTTGCATCCTCCACCGCCTCCACGGCCAGCTTCTGGCCAAGCTGGGCGATCACGTCCAGCTTGTCGAAGTACGCGGCCTGCGATGACGGCAGCGTGGCAGTCAGCCCGGCGCGGGCGCCATCGTATTCCCCTGCGCCCAGCTGGCGCATGACCAGGTCGAGCTGGCCGTCGTAGGTGGCGCGTGCCTGCGTCAGTTGTTCGAACACGGCTTTCCATTCCGCGTTGCCCGACGCCGCCAGGGTCTTGCCAATCGGTTCGAGCGTCGCGTCGATTTCCTCGCGGAACCGGGCGATCTTCGCCGCGTTCGCGGTGACCAGCGCGGCATCCTCGGTCAATGCCGCATCGCGCACCATCAGACCGATCGTCAGCACGTGCGCCTTGGCGTGATTCAGGTCGATCACCCGCAGCAGCCGCTTCTCCACCGCCATGTGCATGGCATCGTTCATGCTGCCCAGCGCCGACACCCCAACCGCGGCAACCGCGGCGAGCAGCAGCACCACGAGACTGAAAGCAAAGGTCAGCCGCGCCCCGATCCCCATTTTTCGCAAGCCCATCACTTCGTACCTTTCTCTTGTGATCCGATTGTTCGTACGAGCGATATCCGCCCGAAACCGGGCATCGCACGGCCTCCTATCGGCGGCATCGCGGACGGACTTGAGCACGAAAACGAATTGAGGGGGAAATCAGCAGGTATTCGGTGGATTGGCTGCACAACAAATGGCATCTAATCCATCTGCGCAATACGCATCGGCATCGGAGACCAGACACACGGCGTCAGACCATCGTCGGCCCGACCAGCCAGTGCGAAAAAAAAGCCTACGCGCGGGGTGCTCGTAGGCTTTCCAGGACTGCTCTGAAGGACCGGCTGTACCCGGTCCAGCGCTCGAATATAAACCCGCTTACATGAGGTGTAAATCGCGCTTCTATCAGGGATTCCCCTGATGGCGGGTGTAATCCGAAGATCACTTGATGGCTTCGCAGTAGCGCAAAAGTCACGTGCGGGCTCTTCGTCAGATATCGGCAATTCCCCGCAAAGCATTAGCTGGCGCGGGTTGGCGGCATCTGGACGGGCGTTCCGATGGCAGCGCACCGCAAGTGCTTGCCACAACTCACTCCACGCGACAACATCACAAATAGAGTAATGACTCTAGCCGAAGACAAGCAGCCGCTCAGTCAATGCTTGTAAAACTTTGTTACTCTCCCCGTCTGAAGTATTTCCCTTCTCTCCTGGCAGCGCCGATTGGACGTGGTGGCCGGGCAGCGCCCCCGATATTCGCGAATCGTCTGCCCGCCGCAGTCATGCTGGCCAGTTCCTGCGCCACCTCCGGCTCCGAGAGCGAATGTTTCAAAGCGCCCCACGATCTGAGCGCACAAAACGTCACCCATAGTGCGTTACAGATCAAATCATGTGGTCATCGGACCGTTGTCAGCCGCCAGATCCCTCGCGGGTTCTTCCGGAGAAGTTGTGAAGAAGGAAAAAAAGGCTCCAAGACCCAGCCGGAAACTGCAGCACCTGCATTACGCAGCCCACGGCGCAAGCCGCAACGCAGTCATCGTCCATCTGTCGAACGGCACGAGGTTGACCGGTGTCGTCCTGGCATCGGACAACTATATGGTCCTGCTCGGGCAAAGCGCAGAAGACCCCACCCCCACGCTGATCTACAAGCGCGCGATTACCGTCGTGACGCCCGCCCACGCGCCCGAAACGGCGTCGGTGCTGCTCGAGGCCGAAACGTCGCCGGACTTCGTGCGCCTCTACACCCCGCGCACGCGCAAGCGCCGCTGAGAGACGCAGCAAGTCGTGGCGCCCTTCTATATAGATGCGGGCCCACGACCACGCGAATGCCCGGTCAAGTTGCGCGCGCAACCCCCGCAAAGATCACTCTAAAGTCTCCCCGAGCCCGGTCGATAACCTTTGCAACGGAGGCACTCTACGCCCTGCAACGCAGGCAGCCAACGTTACGGCACCCGCCGGAATGCCTAAAACATTGCAAATAGGAGTCGTACCATGGCGCAAGTCATTAATACCAACTCGTTGTCTCTGATGACTCAGAACAACATGAACACCTCGCAATCGGCACTGAATACCGCTATTCAGCGCCTGTCGTCGGGCCTGCGCATCAACAGCGCAAAGGACGATGCCGCCGGCCTGGCAATTGCGAGCCGCTTCACGTCGAACATCAACGGCCTGACCGTTGCCCAGCGTAACGCCAACGACGGCATCTCGCTGGCGCAAACGACGGAAGGTGCGCTGACCGAAGTCACGAACAACCTGCAACGTATCCGTGACCTGTCGGTGCAAGCCGCCAGCGGCACGAACTCGTCGTCCGACCTGAAGTCGATCCAGGACGAAATCACGCAGCGTATGTCGGAAATCGACCGCCTGTCGGCCCAGACCGACTTCAACGGCGTGAAGGTGCTGTCGTCGAGCGCCAAGAGCGTGAACATCCAGGTTGGCGCGCAAGACGGCCAGACCATCGCCGTGAACCTGCAAGAAATCAGCACGAAGACCCTGGGTCTGACCAGCTTCAACGTGAACGGCCCGGTCGCCAACGGCGCCGCCACGTTTGATGGCGCGACCAACATGGTTGGTGTGGCTGACGCCAGCACCGCCGACTTCCAGAAGGCCTTCGGCTCCACGACCAACGTGACGACCTCGACCGTGTCGGAAAAGGCCGCCGGTACGCTGGCCACCACGCTGGGCATTGCTGCCGGTAGCGTGGCGGTTGGCGCCAACGCCGTGGTCGACAAGAACGGCAACTGGTTCGCTCAGGTCGCGATCACCCCGGCCAGCCAGACCGAAGCCCAGGCCCTGAAGAACCAAGGCATGAACGGCGCAGTCAGCGGCACGACGATGTACACGTACGTTGCGCTGGACCCGGCTACGGCCGACACGACGACGACCGCTGGCACCGCTGCCTTCTCGTTCGACACGAGCAAGGTCACGGCCGCCAACCTGACGGCTGGCGCCTCGTCCAGCCCGCTGGCGACGGTCGACTCCGCCCTGCAAACGGTGAACAGCCTGCGCAGCTCGCTGGGTGCTATCCAGAACCGTCTGGATTCGACGATCTCGAACCTGGGCACGACCATCACCAACCTGTCGTCGTCGCGCTCGCGCATTCAGGATGCTGACTACGCAACGGAAGTGTCGAACATGACCCGCGCGAACATCCTGCAACAAGCTGGTACCTCGGTGCTGGCTCAAGCGAACCAGACCACGCAAGGCGTGCTGTCGCTGCTGCGTTAATCGCAACGCGTAAGCAGGAAGGCCGGACCTCGTGTCCGGCTTTCTTGCGCCCGGAGTATTTTCCCAGGGCTTCGGCTCTGGGAAAACATTTCGAGATGACCGAGTCAGGACAATCATGGCAACCCAAGCTGCTCCATCGTCGGGCGTAGTGCAAGCGGCAGTCGGCGTGTCCCTGCCGCAGCCCGGCCTGCGTACGTCCGCCACGCCTGCGGAGGCATCACAAGCACCGGCAGCCGCCACGCCGGCCGCTCCGGCGTCTGACCATCCGGCGGCGCGCCCCAGCACGGATGCGGCAGTCAGGAAACTGACCGAGGCCCTGCGCGCTGCATCGGTCAGCGTCCAGTTTGAAATCGACCGCGAGACCAACCGCGTCGTGACCAAGATCGTCGACAAGGCCAACGGCGAAATCATCCGACAGATTCCCACAGAGGAAGTCGTGCGTATCGCCGACGCGCTGGCCCAGTTGCAAGGGCTGTTCGTCAACCAGACCGCCTGACATCGGCGCAGCTCCAACCAGAAGCCCCCTGGAAAACAAGAAATGACTACGATCTCCAACCTCGGCGTCGGCTCCGGTCTCGACCTGAGCAGCCTGCTCGATCAGCTCACCACGGCTGAACAGGCACCGCTCACCGCGATCAAGACCCAGCAGAGCAGCTACCAAACCAAACTGTCCGCGTACGGGCAGTTGCAGAGCATGCTCGCGGCGTTCCAGGCATCGGCCAACCAGTTGTCGAACCCCACGTTCTTCCAGGCCACCACGGCAAGCGCAAGCAACACCTCGGTACTGAGCGCTACTGGTAGTGCCACTGCGGCACCAGGCACCTACTCGGTCAACGTCACGCAACTGGCGCAGTCGCAGTCGGTGGTTTCCACCGGGCAGGCATCGCAGACCGCCGCCGTCGGCACCGGCACGATCCATATCGATTTCGGTGCGATCACGGGTGGCACGCTGGACAACAACCCGGCCAGCCCGACCTACGGCAAGTACACCGGCGCCACCTTCACGGCCAACAGCGGCTCCACCGGCGTCGACATCACGATCGACAGCAGCAACAACACGCTGCAGGGCGTTCGTGACGCGATCAACAAGTCCAATGCCGGGGTGACCGCCAGTATCATCAATGATGGATCGGGCACGCCGTACCGGCTGGTCATCAACTCAAACGCAACGGGCGCCACGAACAGCGTGCGCCTGTCCGTGAACGAGAACGATGGCGGCACGGCGCTTTCGGATCTCGTAGCCTACGATCCAGCCGGCACGCAGAACATGACCCAGACCGTGGCCGCGCAGGATGCCAAACTGACGGTCAACAACATCGCCATCCAGAGCAAGAGCAACGCCGTCACCGACGCGGTGCCGGGCGTCACGCTCAATCTGAACCAGACCGGCACGAGCAACGTGGCGGTGCAGCGCGACAACAGTTCCATCGTCACCGGCCTGCAAGCCTTCGTCGCGGCTTACAACAATCTCCAGAACACCGCTGCCTCGCTGTCAGCCTACGACCCGAGCACCAAGACCGGCTCTCCGCTGACGGGCGATTCCACGTTGAGCATCATCCAGTCCCAGATGCGCAGCGTGATGAACACGCCGCAGACAGGCAACGCGCTCACCACGCTGTCACAGATCGGCATCTCGTTCCAGAACGACGGCACGCTTGCTCTCGACACCACCAAGTTGACCTCGGCGCTGAACAACAACCCAGGCGCGGTTGCGGGGCTGTTTGGCAACGCCAACGGCGTGAGCGGCTACGGCAACCAGATCAGCACACTGGTCAAGAACCTGACCAGCAGCAACGGCGCGCTGACGACGGCCACGGCCGGCATCAACAACACGCTCAAGGATCTGAGCAATCAGTACGATGAAACGCAGACCCGCATCGATGCGGTCATCGCCAATTACAAGACGCAGTTCACGCAGCTCGACGTCATCATGTCGCAGATGCAGAACACCAGTTCGTACCTGACGCAGCAGTTCAGCGCCATGAACGGCACAAGCAGTAGCAAGAAGTAACGTCAGCCAACAGCAGGAGTCCACATGTTCGCGCGCCGCAATGCCGTCAATGCCTACGCCCAGGTGGGTGTCGAAACCGGAGCCATGAGTGCCAGTCCGCACCAGCTGATCGTCATGCTCTACGACGGCGCACGCGCGGCCATCGCACGTGCCAAGTTCCACCTGGCGGCCGGCGACGTCGCAGCCAAGGGCAACGCCATCTCGAAGTCGATCGACATCATCGACAATGGCCTGCGCGCTGTGCTCGACCACAATGCCGGCGGCGACGTTGCCGCGGACCTGGAACGGCTGTACGACTACATGTCGCGCCAGCTCATGCTGGCCAACCTGCGCAATGACGAAGCGCTGCTCGACCAGGTCGACAGCCTGCTGCAGGACCTCTCCAGCGCCTGGGCGCAGATTGGCAATCCAGCCGCCAACGGCACGCTGGCCGCACAGCCGATCGCTGCCAACTCGTGACTACCTTCCGGAACTGAGACGATGTACTCCAACATGCCTGCCACCCCGTCGGTCATCCAGATCTACGAGGAACTCGTCCTGCTCTCGGAGCAGATGCTCGAAGCCGCCCGCCATGGCAATTGGGACGCAATGACCGAAGTCCAGCGCGTTTACGTGGCTCAGGTGGAAGCACTCCGCGGCAAGGACACGCACCCGCCCGCGACGCTTCAGGAACGTATGCAGCGCCAGGCCCTGCTGGCCAAGCTGCTGGCTCACGACGCCGCGATCCGCGATCTGGTGATGCCGCAATTGCAACGCCTCGGGGAACTGCTCGGCAACGCCCGCCGCCGCCGCGACGTCAACGAGGCCTACGGCGTTTCCGCCTGAGAGATACGTTCACAGGGCGCCCGGCGTGGCGCCAATGCGGGCCTTGAGCTCACGCATCCGTAACGCCCCATGTCACGGCCCGTTCCATGTCGATTCCGATTCATTCCCAGCCTGACGCTGGCCAGCTCGCACGTAACGACCTGCTGACACAGCGCACGGCGCTGGCGGTCGACAAGCTGGCCGCGCTGATGCCGGTCCAGGACACGAACGAGACCAGTTCGCGTGACACCAGCACCGATCTCGGCACCGCTGGCCGCGTGCCCGGTGCGCGGCCCGGCGAAGCATCGGCCGGCAATACCGCCGGCGCCGTCGTCACTTCCACGCGCGAAACGCTGAGCTTCGCAGCGCGCACGATCCTCGACCTGTTCGCGAATGCCGACGAGGCCGCCGCCGCGCTGAAGTCGGCCTCACCACTCGCCACGCGCACGGAAATGCAATCCGCGCCGCTGCTGGCCACCAAGCTTGCCAGCCTGCTCGACCAGAGTGGCATGTTCTATGAAGCGCATCTCGCCGAATGGGTGAGCGGTGCGCGTACGCTCAAGGACATCGCGCGCGAGCCCCAGGCCGTGCTGGCACGAGCCACCGCCAACAGCGCCAACCCGCCCCCTCCCGATGAGCCGCTGCGCCAGTTGCTGGCGCTGCCCTACTCCCCTCGGGCCGCCGATGCGGCGCGTGCGACGATGCTTGCAGCCGTGGGGCTTCCCGATGCCCCTGATGGCGACGCCACCGGCCGGGCAGGAAACGCCACCCACGGCGCGGGTACTGCCAACGGAACGGGCAGCGCAGGCGGCATGGCCGCGAATCGGGCCGCCGATGTTTCATCATTCGGCCGCCACCCGCCTGTCACCCGCACCATCACCGTCGGCGATCCGATTCCCGCGCCCGACGGCGCACGCACGCAATCACTGCAGGCCGCCCAGTCATATGCCAGCGTTGCCGACGCGGGCAATGCGCCACGCGCGTCTCTGCTGGCCACGCACGCGTCGACATCCGAACCGCCCGCCGCACCGCCCCCAGCGCAAGGCCAGATCGTGCACCCGGCGACGGAGGGCCTGATGCGCCAGCAACTCGAACTGCTGGCCGCCCAGCAGTTCCGCTGGCAGGGCGAAGCCTGGTCCGGCACGCAGATGTCGTGGGAAGTGTCGCCCAATCCCGTGGACGAGGATGGATCCGGCACGCAGCACCAGGCGCGGAGCTGGACCACACGGCTGGTCGTGCAAATGCCTGGCATGGGCATGGTCGAAGCCAGCCTGACGCTATCGCCGTCGATGCTGGACGTGCGAGTCAATGCACCGCTGGATGACACTGCCGCAAGGCTCAATGCGGCCATTCCCGATCTGCACGGGCGTCTGGCGGCCAGCGGCTTCGTGGTGGGCCAGATTACGGCACGCACCGATACGGCGCCAACGGCAGCGGGAGTCCCGTCATGAGCGACACGTCGCGTGGCGCCGCGGTGGCGCTGTCATATGAAGAAGGTGAGAAGGCCCCACGCGTGGTGGCCAAGGGCTACGGCGTCACGGCCGAATCGATCATCGCGCGCGCCCAGGAAGCCGGAGTCTATGTCCACAATTCTCCGGCGCTGGTCAACCTGCTGATGCAGGTGGACATGGACTCCCAGATTCCCCCCCAGCTCTATCTGGCGGTGGCCCAATTGCTGGCGTGGCTGCATCAGATCGAGCACGAGACGGGGCAATCCTCGGCCAAGTAATAAGCGCCATTGCCGCAATAGCCCGGAAAACAGGCCTTTCTTCGGCGTCTTGCAGTGCCTTGCCATTTCGTATGATGCAAAGCGCATAGCAGACCAACCGACATCACCGCATGACACAGTCAACCATTCGCACCAAGCCATTGCTGGAATCCCTCAAATGGGGCTGGTTCGACTTCGAGGACTATCTGTTCGAGAAGCGGTATGGACTCGATCTGGGCGGCGTAGTCCCGGTCAAGGACCTGATGGACGACACCAGCCTCCCGATCGCACATGCGTCCACCTACCATGCCGTGTGGTGTCGCAACCTCCGCGAGTTGTTCCGGGAGGCGCGGCGCACTGGGCATCGTTTCGACAATTTCGTGGACATCGGTTCGGGGAAGGGCAAAGCCTGCTTCTACGCGCACACGCGGCAGCCGTTCCGAAATATCGTGGGCGTGGAGTTTTCCAGCACCCTGATCGACGTCTCCAGCCGCAACCAACGCCGGTTCGGTGCCGACAACATCTCGTTCGTCAATGCCGATGCCACAGGATTCAGTCTCCCATCTGGCAACAACATCGTTTTCATGTTCAATCCGTTCGACGACGTGATCCTCGAACGCTTCGTCAGGCATAACCTCGATCACTTCCGCCAGCATCGCTCCGTCATTGCCTATGCCAACGACGTGCAGCGCATGACACTGGTACGTTTCGGGTTCGAAACCATCTACCGGAATCAGGAACGGAAGATTTCGCTGTACCGCCTGCCGTAGCAGACGGTCAGGGACCCCATCAGCGTTGGGAAAGTAGCTCGCGCACGGCGGCACCAACGCGCGCCACGTCGTCCCGCTCGAGATTGAGACCCGATGGCAGGTTCACGCCATGCGCGCCCAGCCGGTAAGCCACCATATTGCATTCGCGTGCCATCGAAGCTGGCTGCGTTTGCGCATACGCTTCCAGACTGCTTAACGGACTGAAGAAAGGTCGGCAATCAATCCCCTCGCCGGCGAGACGACGGATGACTTCGGCTTTTCCGCCCAGTCGATCCGGCAGAATTGCCGTCGTCATCCAGTAGCTGCTACGTACGCCTTCGGCTTCGTGGTTCAGCATGACCTCTTCGCAATCGCCCAGCTCCTCGCGATACCAGCCGAAAATCACCCGTTTGCGCGCCACGAGCTCCTCGATGCGCTCCGTTTGAGCCAGGCCAAGCGCGGCCTGCATGCTGCTCATCTTGTACTTGTAGCCCACCTCGCGATTCATGAACATGGTGTCACCAGGCGCACGTCCGTGATCGCGCAGCACGAGCACCCGCTGGTGGATGGCATCGTCATCGGTGATCAGCATCCCGCCTTCCCCGGTGGTCAGGGTTTTCGAACCATGGAAGCTGAACGTCCCGGTTGCGCCGAAGGTTCCGGCTGGTCGACCGTGGGACCAGGTTCCGGCCGCCTCGGCCGCATCCTCGATCACTGCCAGATCATGCCGGCGTGCGATGGCCTGCAATGCAGCGTAGTCGGGCACGTTGCCGTACAGGTCCACCGGGATCATGGCGCGGGTACGCGGCGTTACATATGCCTCTACCGATTCCGCCGACAGACACCAGCTCTGCGGGTCGATATCCGCAAACACCGCCGTCGCCCCCACATACTGGATCGGTGCCGCGCTGGCGATCCACGTGGAATCCGGGACGATGACTTCGTCGCCGGGTCCGATGCCGAGCGCGAGCAAGGAAAGATGCAGCGCCGAGGTGCAGGATGGCAAGGCCACGGCATGCCTGACGCCGTGATATTCGGCGAAGGCGCGCTCGAAGCGCTCGTGGTACACGTTGGCGTTGGCGTACCAGGCATTGGTCACAGCGTCGGTGACGTATGCGATTTCCTTCTCGCTGATGGAGGGCCCCGAGACAGGGATACGTTTCATGGCAGTGTGACCTCCAGTGCGGGCGTTAGGATGGCATCGGCTGATACAGCCTCTGCGCTTGCGGCTTGCCAGGACACCGTGCGGGAGCAAATGTACTGCGCACCCTCGCGACCACAGTTGGCGACGAGATCGAGCGCGCTGACGTAGGGCGTGAACGCGCCGTGGCGCTGCGGATAGGCACGCAGTTGATAGTCCATATACTCGACCACCACGCCGGCGCGCTCGAAGCGCTCGTGGTCCAGGTAGTGCCTCGCCCCGTGGCCGGTGACATAACGGCTGGCACCAAAATGCCCGCACAGCGCTAGCAACCTGCCGCTGCTCTCCCCGCCAACGCCGAGCGCCGACGCGTCCAGGAATTGCCGTCCGGCATCGAGCCCGAAGTAATGCGCCAGCGCCATGACAGACGCGCGCGACAGCGCCGCCAGCGTCGTCGCGTTCTGCGAGAAGACCGCATCGACCAGCGCCAGCATGTCATCCAGATGCGGCGTGCCCAGGTACGCCTGGCGCAGCACATCGCGATGCCGGCTGCGCCAGTCGGTGTTGTCGTCGATCTTGAGGTCAGAGATCAGGCTGTGGCGATGGCGGTCGCGTAGCGGCACGGTCAACCAGCGCACGCCATCGCGGGTCTTGACCTGAACGCGGTTGATGAAGCCGCGCGCGAACTGCACGTCGTCATAGAAGACGTAGGTGTCGCACAGGCGAATCTGCTCGAGCATGCCGACCCAGGGGAAGTACATCGGCTGGGACACCACGAGCGTGCCCGTGGTGTCCATGGAGCCTGTATGCGGCGCCGTACTCATGATGGCAGTCTCCGGATCTCCGGCACCGCCACAGCAAAGGTCCCTCCCCACTCCGCAACGCGGTGGTTCTGCGCCACCACTTCATCGGCAATGTTCCATGGCAGGATCAGCACGGTATCGGGCCTGCGGGCATCGAGTTCTGACGGCGCGCAGATGGGAATATGGCTGCCGGGCAGGAATTTTCCCTGCTTGGAGGCGGCTGCGTCGCAGACAAACGGCAGCAGGTCGGGCCGCACGCCCGCGTAGTTGAGCAATGTATTGCCCTTGGCGGCAGCGCCGTACGCGGCCACCCGACGGCCGGCCCGCTTCTCTTCGAGCAGGAACGCCAGCAGGCCATCCTTGACAGCATCGGCACGGGCCTGGAACGCGAGATAGATGTCCAGGCTGCGCAAGCCGAATGTCTCCTCTTCCTCGATCAACCCGGCCACCGAGGGCAACATTACGCGAGCGTCATCGTCATGGCAGCCATAGACACGCAGACTGCCGCCGTGCGTGCTCAGCCGCTCCACGTCGAACACGCGCAGCCCCGCCTGCGCGAAGATGCGTGACACCGTGTACAGCGACAGATACGAAAAATGCTCGTGATAGACCGTGTCGAACTGGGTCTGCTCGATCAGCCGCATCAGATGCGGGAATTCCAGCGTGATGGTGCCACCCGGCTTCAACGCGACCTTCAGGCCGCGCGTGAAATCGTTGATGTCCGGCACATGGGCATAGACGTTATTGCCCGCGATCAGGTCGGCACGCTTGCCCTGCGCGACCAGCCGTCGCGCCAGCGCTTCGCCGAAGAACTCGCGCAGCGTCGGCACGCCGATCGCCTGGGCGGCATCTGCGGTGCTCGTCGTCGGCTCGATGCCCAGGCACGGAATGCCGCCAGCCACAAAGTTCCGCAGCAGGTAACCGTCATTGGAGGCTACCTCGATCACGAGGCTGTCAGGTCCCAGCGACAGCCGCCGCGTGATGTCGGCCGCATAGCGCGCCGCGTGCTCGAGCCACGTCCGCGATGTGGACGAGAAATATGCGTAGTCGGGCCGGAAGAGCGCGTCGGCCTGCGCGTAGTCTTCAGTCTGGACCAGCCAGCAGGTATCGCAGACAAAGAGCTTGAGCGGGAAATGCGTTTCCGGCGCACTCAGTTCGGCGTGATCCAGATAGGCATTGGACGGCGGCGCGAAGCCGAGATCCAGAAGCACGTGCCGAAGTTCGGCGTTGCAGTGTCGGCAGTTCATGGCACGATGCCGGCAAAGCCGGCACTGAGAAGTGGGTGGGAGGCATCGCGGGCGGAGAGTTCCTCCACCGGCAGCGGCCATTGGATGCCAAGCATGGGGTCGTCATGACGCAGGCCACGTTCGGCCTGCGGCGCGTAGGCTGCGGTATGGAGGTACATCAGTTCGCTGTCCGGTTCCAGTACCTGGAACCCGTGCGCGCAGCCCTCCGGAATCACCATCATGCGGGCATTCTCCGCACTTAGCTCTTCCGCATGCCACCACAGGAATGTTGGCGATCCCGCGCGCAGGTCCACCATGACGTCCCATACGCGGCCGGCCAGGCAGCGCACAAGCTTCATCTCCGCATGTGGCGCCAACTGGAAATGAAGCCCGCGCAACGCGCCGACCTCGCGCGTATGCGAATGATTGGCCTGCACGATCCGGCGATCGCCCAGCACGGGCGCCAGCGCGTCCGCGCAGAACAGCCGGGCGAACGCGCCGCGCTGATCTTCGATCCGCCGGGTGTCTACGATCGCCGCGCCGGCGATGGGCAGCGGTGTAACGATCATGGCGTTGCCCAGCACACGCCGGCAGCCGCGGCGGCGATCATGTAGTCCTCGATCTGGCGGCGCGTGATGCCTGCCATGCCATCCTGCGAAGTCCGGTACCAGCCCGCCGTGGCCGCCAGCGCCTGCTCGAGCTGCCACACCGGCTGCCAGCCAAGCTCACTGCGTGCCCGCGCGCTATCGAGATACAGCAGGTTCGCCTCGTGCGGGCGCGGCGTGGCACTCACATGCCATTCGAGCGCCGGCCAGTGGCAGCGCATCATGCCGAGCACGGCCTCGACCGTCCGGTTGTCATGCGCGGACGGGCCGAAGTTCCAGGCATCGGCGCACGCCGCATCGCCCTGCAACAGCCGCTGTCCTAGCAGCAGATACCCGGACAGGCAGTCGAGCACGTGCTGCCACGGACGTGTCGCGCCCGGTGAACGGATCTCCAGCGATTCCCCACGCGAGGTCGCACGCACGAGATCTGGAATCAACCGGTCCTCGGACCAGTCCCCACCGCCGATCACGTTGCCGGCACGCGCCGTGGCCAGCAATGGTGCGTCCGGTTGCGCGAAGAAACTCTGCCGATAGCTGGCGGCCACCAGCTCCGATGCCGCCTTCGACGCGGCATAAGGATCGTGTCCGCCAAGCCGGTCGGACTCGCGGTATCCCCATGACCACTCGCGGTTCGCGTAGACCTTGTCGGTGGTCACCACGACCACTGCGCGCACACCGGGCATGCGACGGCAGGCGTCGAGCACATTGGCGGTGCCCATCACATTGGTCGACCAGCTTTCCAGCGGATCGCGATACGAGCGGCGCACCAGTGGCTGTGCCGCCAGGTGAAACACAATCTCGGGCTTGCCGCGCGTGAGCGCGGCATCGACGGTTCGCGACTCGCGTACGTCGCCACGCAGATCGATGCAACGCTCCGCATGGGTCAGGTCCAGTTCGCCCCAGAGACTCGGCGTGGTGGCCGGGTCCAGCGCAACACCGGTCACCTCGGCACCAAGCAGATGGAGCCACTGCGCGAGCCAGCTACCCTTGAATCCGGTGTGCCCGGTCACGAGCACGCGGCGTCTCCGGTAGATATCACCGAAGTGCGTCACTTCCAGACCTTCCATGGCGGATTGCCCGATGCCCAGAGCTGTTCCAGCAGGTTCTTGTCGCGCAGCGTATCCATGGCCTGCCAGAAGCCACGATGCGAAAACGCCTGAAGATCGCCCCGCCGCGCGAGCTGGATCATCGGCTCGGCTTCCCACGCGGTGCCGTCCCCGTCGATCAGGTCGATCACCGACGGCTCCAGCACGAAGTAGCCACCATTGATCCAGGCACCGTCGCCTGCGGGCTTCTCCTGGAAATTGCGCACTTCCGATCCATGCATGTCGAGCGCGCCATAGCGGCCCGGTGGCTGGATCGCCGTCACGGTGGCGGGCTTGCCGTGGCTGAGGTGAAAGTCGAGCAACGCGCGTATGTTGACGTCCGATACCCCATCGCCATAGGTAAAGCAGAACGGCTCGTTGTCGAGGTACTCGCGCACGCGCTTGAGACGGCCGCCGGTAATCGTGTACTCGCCCGTATCCACCAGCGTGACGCGCCACGGCTCCACGTGCCGTTGCAGCACTTCCATGCGGTTGTTCTTCATGTCGAAGCTCACGTCCGACATGTGCAGAAAGTAGTTGGCGAAGTACTCCTTGATGATGTAGCCCTTGTAGCCCAGGCAGATCACGAAGTCATTGATGCCGTAGTGCGAGTACGTCTTCATGATGTGCCAGAGAATCGGCTTGCCGCCGATCTCGATCATCGGCTTTGGGCGCAGGTGCGACTCCTCGGAGATGCGCGTGCCGAGGCCGCCAGCCAGGATGACAGCCTTCATGCCGCCACCTCGTCGGCCTGCTCCGCACGGGCGGGCACGCCCGTGATCTCGTGGATCGTGGGAACCGGCATCGCCTCGACAACCGCCGCATCCAGGCCGAACGATTCCTGCAGGAAAGCCGCAAGCGCCGACTTGTCCTGCCCAAGTTCGTCCAGGCGCGCCAGCAACAGGCGGTAGAGTGGCAGCGAGTACTTGCGCAGCATGGCACTGTCGATCAGCAGGTCCAGCGCGCCAGCCTTGTCGCCTTGCTGATAGAGCAGCTCGGACAATGCATAAGCCACCAGCCAGTGCTTGCTCCACTTTGCGGAGACGTTCTCCAGCAGGTTCGCCAGAGCGTCCGTGTCGTACGTAGCCATGATACCGACCAGCGACGTGGCGATTTCCTCCATCGAGATCCACCGGCCGCCGAAGAACAAGCCCTCACCATCGGGCCGCGCAATCTGGCCGGGCGTGCGATACGCGGACACCCATTTGGCCATTTCTTCCTCCAGCCAGCGGCACAGCCCGGCAGCATCGGACAGCGCGCTGCCTTCGAACCGCGTCCGGATCGACATGCGCAGCGCGTCAAGCTGCGCGACGTCCGATGCCAGGGCCACCGCGGTCTCGATGTATTGATCGTCCGTCGTGCAGATCAGCCCGGGCAAGCCGATGGTATTAAGGAACGACGCCGATATGCGCTCATGGAAGGCCTGGCCGGCAATCGTGACAAGGGGCACGCCCATCCAAAGGGCATCACATGCATTGGCGCCCGCAGTCAATGGCGCGGTGTCGAGCAGTACGTCGATACGGTGGTAGAGCACGTACTGGTTCTTGCCCTCGCGCGGCACACAGATGACGCGCTCCGCAGCAATCCCCGCAGCCGCCATGCGCTCGAGCAACGGTACGCGCACGGCGTCGTTGTCGAGACCCGAGCACTCCACCAGCAGCCGGCTGCCAGGGCAGCGTGCCAGCACGCCACTCCAGAGCCTGAGCGTGCGCGCGCTGATCTTTGCCAGGTTGATGCAGCAACCGAACGTGATGTGACCGTTCTCCAGCGCGGGCGTCGGCCGCACCCGGTATGCGGCCGCATAAGCATCAAGCGGACGCGCAACGAGCGGAAAGTACGAGGCAATCGCCGGGGCATGCAACAGTTCTTCCGTACAGAACGCCTCATTGCCCTCGGGGTCGGCCATCGCCTCGGTGAGGCGGTAGTCCATGCCGGGCATGCCGGTGGTGCCGGGGTATCCGATCCATGTCAGTTGCTTCATGGCAAGACCATGCGCCATGTAGGTCAGCGGGGTATTGCGCGTGTATCCGCCGAGGTCGAACAGTACGTCGAGCTGGTCAGCCCGCACGATGTCCACAACCTCTTTCACGGTCTTGCCGGCCAGCTCGACAAAGTGTCCGGCAAAGTAACGGACCTTCTCCGTGATGTTGTCCGCGTGCCCGTTTAGCGAGTAGACAAAGACTTCGACACGGGTGTGATCCAGGTTTGCGAGGAATGGAATGACAAAATAGGCGCAAGCGTGGCTCATCAGGTCGTTGGACATGAGCCCCAGCCTGATACGGCCATTGTCCGCAGGCGGATGCAGTGCCCTGGCACCGCGCTTTGCCGGCATCATCAGTTGCGCGCAACGCTCGGCTTCATGTCGAAGATCCAAGCCGGTGGTGTTCTCGTCGAACAACATCGTGAACAGCAGGTTGAAGCGCAGCAGAAGCTGATCCGGTGCAATGGCAATCGCCTCGCGCAGCGCGCCAACGGCCTCGCCAACCTTGCCGGTCTCCTTCATGGCGTTGGCGTACGCGGTCAGCGTGCTCACTTCCTTCGGCGCCAGTGCGCGCCCGCGCAGTGCGGCGTCACGTGCGCCTGGATAGTCTTGCAGGCCATAGAGCACGCTTGACCAGGTGGCCCACGCCTGCCACATCGGCGGGTTCTGGGCAATCACTGGCTCGAGTGCCGCACGCGCTTGCGGGTAGCGGCCGATCGTCATGAGGGTCTCGCCCATGACCACGCGCAGTTCGATGTCCTCGGGAAACCGCGCGAGCCCCTGCTCGCTCAGCCGCAGCGCTTCATTGCGATTGCCAAGTCTCAGACAGCTTACGGCGCGCAGGAAGTACGCCCGCGGCGAATCGCTACCATGCTTGTCGGCACGCTCCGCATTGCGAATGCACTCGTCATACTGGTGCGCCTTGAAACTCGCTTCCGCCTTGGCAAGGGAGTTGGATGCCTTCACGGCATGATAGCTGTCGTGCATGATTTGGGTCGATCGCCGGTGCCGCGCGACATTTCGCGCGCGCGCTCCTGATTGGAGTCTGCGCAGATTACTGCCGCGCCGCCCATCCCCATCCGGCAAACTTCGGCGGAAAACGGCAGCTTTTCTGCCAATCACCGACTCTGGCCCCGGGCGATGATGCGTATCATGTGGCGTCACGAGTCCCTGGCGCATTGTTCGTCACCACATGGAGCGTTCCGCCGTGGAGCTGATCAACCATACCCGCGCGAGCCTGATCGATTATGTTTGCGCTCAGATTGGCACGTTCTTCCCGGATGGCGCGGACGTTCGCGGCGCGATCACGCAAGATTTCGCCGAGGCGATGGCGCGGGTGGAGCGTTGCCTGAATGCCAATCGCGTATGGCCACACGGCAGGTTCAACTACCTGCATTCAGCGCAGTACTGCCTGTTCCTGTACTACCTGTCCAACACCATCTGGCGCAACGGTGGCGACACGGATACCTGCACCCGACTGTTCCTGCTCAACAAGGCGCTGAACGGCATCGATCTGTTCTACGAGATCGCCATGCCGGACATCTTCATCCTCGGCCATTCAACGGGAATCGTGCTGACCAAGGCCACCTACGGCAATTACCTGATCCTTCACCAGAACTGCACGGTCGGTCGGAATCACGACGTGGCGCCGGTGCTGGGCGAAGGGGTGGTCATGTATCCGGGTAGCTCCATCATCGGCCGCAGCCGTATAGGCGGGCTATCGACGATCTCGATCGGCACACAGGTCGTGAACCGCGATACGCCGGGAGACTGCATGGTCTTCGGTGCGGAGAGCGGCGAACTCGCCTTCAAGCCGCGCAGCCATCGATACGTGGAAGAGGTCTTCCACATCTAAGCGGCTGCCCCCCAGGCTGCCCCTATGCCCTCAGGACCTGCGCCCTTGGAAGCCGTTCCAGAATGAAGCGAAGCGGTTCTGGCCAGGGTGAAGCAGGGATTTCGGCTCGTGTGCGAGCCGCCTGCGGAACGGCATGTGCCTGCGAGCACGTGCGCGCCCTGCAAGGGCGGGACCGCAGACAGTACAAGTCGTACGGCAAGGCCCCGCAACGATTCCAGAATCTTTTTGAAGCGGCTTCTTAGACAGGCATGTTCATCATTTCCTGATACGCAGCGGTCAGGCGGTTACGCACCTGCACGGCGGTCTGGAACGAGATGTTGGCCTTCTGCATGTCGATCATCACGTCGTTGAGCGACACACCGGCCTTGCCCATTTCGAATGCCTCGGCCTTGCCGTAGGCGCGGTCCTGCGTGGCATTCAGGCGTTGCAGCGAGCGCTGCAGCTCGCCCGCGAAGCTTTCGGTTGCCGCCGATGCCTCCTGGGGCGCGGCGCTGCCGCCGGCCACCTGCGCGGTGGCGCGCATTTGCTGGAGCATGCCCTCGATGGAAGAAATGGTCATGACGCGTCCGGGTCCTTGAACTTGAAGAGAGAGGCGAACGGACGACGCGCCTAATGAGTCACACGTCATCCAGTTTCAGTCCTCGCACTGTACCCATCCGCCCGTGCCGACCAAAGCACGAAATCGACAGGAAAACCCCCCCTATTCAGCCGATTGTCGTTGGCCCTTCTGCCCGATCATCGCTACCGTGCCGGATCTGGCGGAACAGCCGCGACCATTGCAGCCCGCCCCCGGCCATGAACATCAACTATCGCGGGGAGTGCGCGTGTTTTTTCTGCAGCGTGATTTGAGCCGTGCCGGGAAGATTAACGGCAGCAAAGGCCAGAGTGGCAAGGGCGGATTCTGCCCAGCCAAGCCGGAGACGCGCGCATGAACGCGACCGCAACCCTGCCGAACGGCACGGCCCTGCTCGAAAAGGTCAAGGCCAATCCGCGCCTGCCCATGATGCTGGGCGGGGCCGCGCTGGTCGCCGCAATCGCCGTGGGTGTGATGTGGTCCCGCGCGCCGGATTACAAGGTGCTGTATTCCAATCTGTCGGAGCGTGACGGCGGTGCCGTGATCCAGTCGCTCCAGCAGATGAACGTGCCCTACAAGTTCGCCGAAGGTGGTGGCGCGGTCATGGTGCCGGCTGACAAGGTGGCCGAGACGCGCCTGCGGCTGGCCAGCCAGGGCCTGCCGAAAAGCGGCACGACCGGCATGGAACTGATGGACAACCAGAAGTTCGGCATCAGCCAGTTCGCCGAACAGGTCAACTATCAACGCGGGCTGGAAGGCGAACTGGCCCGTTCGATCGAATCGATCGGCGCAGTGCAGTCGGCCCGTGTGCACCTGGCGATTCCCAAGCCCACGCTGTTCGTACGTGAGCGCCAGAAGCCCACCGCCTCCGTGGTGCTGCAACTCTACCCGGGGCGCGCCGTCGATGAAGGCCAGGTGGCCGCGATCACGCACCTGGTGTCTTCCAGCGTGCCGGAACTGACGCCGAAGTCGATCTCGATCGTCGACCAGCAGGGCAACCTGCTGTCCGGCACCAACGATCGTTCGCTCGATGCCAGCCAGCTCAAGTACGTCCAACAGGTCGAGCAGGGCTACGTCAAGCGCGTGGAGTCGATCCTCGCGCCGATCCTCGGCAAGGACAACATCCACGCCCAGGTCACGGCCGATGTCGATTTCTCGTCGGTCGAGCATACCGACGAGAGCTACAAACCGAACCAGGACCCGACCAAGGCCGCGATCCGCAGCCAGCAGACCAGCGAATCGAACTCGCAGGGTGGCACGCCTGTAGGTGGCGTGCCCGGTGCGTTGTCGAACCAGCCGCCGGCCGCCGCCGTGGCCCCGGTGACCACGCCGCAACCGCCGCGGCACTTCGCCGCACACCGATTAATCGTCACCCGATGACT
>NZ_ANKP01000114.1:0-12383 GCF_000319775.1 Cupriavidus sp. HMR-1 | reverse complement strand
GGCCCGGGCGCGGCGTTCGGCCTGCTGGTGCTGGGCTCGCCCGACGCGCGCCGCTTCCATGAAGGCATGGGCACCGCCTATCTGGCCCAGATCGGCGAAGTCGCCGGCGCGGCGCTGAATCGCCTGCGCGACTAAGCGGGGCAAACACTCTCCCCCATGCGCACGCGCCAGCCGGCACGCAACAGGGCCCATGCGGTCGCTGGGGCCGATGAGGCCGATGAGGCGTCGGCCGAGAGGCCGGCCCCAGACCCGCTGGTGGTGCGCTATCTCGACTGGCTGGCCACGAGCCGAAAGCTCGCCGCGCACACGCTGACCAGCTACGGGCACGATCTGTCCGTGTTGCAGTCGCAAGCCATTCGCCTGGCGCCCGGCGTGGCGTTGCTGGCGCTGGAGACCCGTCACATTCGTTCGTTTGCGGCGCGGCTGCATGGCAATGGCCTGTCGGCCCGCACCATCGCACGCACGCTGTCGGCGTGGCGCGGCTTCTATCTCTGGGCGGCGCGGCATGGTCACGGCGTACAGTCCAATCCCGTCGACGGCGTGCGCGCGCCCAAGCGTGGCAGCCCGCTGCCCAAGGCGCTCTCGGTCGAACATGCGGTGGCTTTGGTCGCCCATCGCCAGGACGACACCAACGAATCGCTACGTGATCAGGCCGTCTTCGAGCTGTTCTATTCGAGCGGCCTGCGGCTGTCGGAGCTGATCCAGCTCGACGTCCGCTATACCGAGGACGGCGACTATCGCTCGTCCGGCTGGCTCGATCTCGATGGCGCCGAAGTGACCGTGCTCGGCAAGGGTTCGCGCCGGCGCACCGTGCCGGTGGGCAGCAAGGCGATCCAGGCGCTGAAAGCCTGGATTCACGTGCGCGAGGCGATGTTGCGGCCCGGCGCGCTGCCCGAGGATGCCCACGCGCTGTTTCTTGGCACGCGCGGCCGGCGGTTGCCGATCAGCACGGTGCAGCAGCGCATCAAACGCCAGGCGCTGGCCGCGGGGGTGCCCAGCGATGTCCATCCGCACATGCTGCGCCACTCGTTCGCCACGCATATGCTGCAGTCGTCCGGCGACCTGCGGGCGGTGCAGGAAATGCTGGGCCACGCCAGCATCTCCACCACGCAGATCTACACCTCGCTCGATTTCCAGCACCTGGCCAAGGTCTACGATCAGGCCCACCCGCGCGCCGGTCGGGCAAGCAAGCCGCCCAAGGCATCCAGCGTGAAACCCGGCAAGTCGGACGAATCGGACGAGTTGGCCGAGCCGGACGATTCAGGCGAAGACTAGTTCCACTGCGAGAGGATGTTGCGGAATCGCTCCATCTCGGGCAGCAGCCAGTGCCGGAAGGCCTGGACTTTGGGCGTCTCCAGACTGGTATGCGTGCAGACGAAGTGGAGCAGCCACGGGCACGGAATGCTGACGTCGAACAATCGCACCACCCGGCCGGACAGCAGGTCGTTGTAGGCCAGCGACGAGCGGATCAGCGCCACGCCCTGTCCCTCAGCCGCAGCCTGCAGCAGCAGCGACGAATCCTGCAGCAGCAGGCCCTTGGTCGGCTCGGGCCAGTCGAGCCCGGCCGCTTCGAACCACGGTTTCCACGGATCGCCTTCACCCCGCAGCAATGGCATGCCGGCCATGTGGGCCGGTTGCTCGGGCAGGCGGCCGCCGTTGTAGTTCGGGCTGCAGACGGGGAAGAACACATCGTCGAGCAGCCGCTCCACGTAGAGGCCCGGGTAGTGGCCGGTGCCCATGCGCAGCGCGATATCGACCTCCTCGCTGGCGAAGTCGACGAGCGAGTTCGACGACAGCAGTTCGACGTCCAGTTCCGGATGCTGCTCGATGAAGCTGCCGATGCGGGGCGTCAGCCAGCGCGCGGCAAAGGACGGCATGGTGCTGATGGTCAGGCGCTTGTCGCGATTGCCGGCCTGCAGCACGCGCGTGGCATCGGCGATTTGCAACAGCGCGTCACGCACGCGCTCGGCATAGAGACGCCCGTTGGTGGTCAGCATCACGCGCTTGCCCCGGCGCTCGAACAGTTGCTGCCCCAGTTCCTCCTCCAGCGCGCGAATCTGGTGGCTGACCGCGCCGTGCGTGACGAACAATTCGGTGGCGGCCCGCGAAAAGCTCTCGTGGCGCGCCGCGGCCTCGAAGGTGCGCAGCGCGGCCAGCGCGGGCAGGCGCGGAAACTCGCGCTTCCAGCTACGCGGTTCGTCGGGATTCCAGGCTCCGGTCCAGACCATGGTGCTCTCGGCTATGTGAGGTTGGCTAACAAGACACAAGAATATATATCGTTTTGATAGTGGCAGGGCAATCACTAGAATTCACTTCACCGGACACCGCTGAATGCAATGAATAACTGGCCCGGTCCAAATGCCAAGCCAGTTTCTGGACCCCCGCCAAGACAGCTGGAATCCGGACTCACGGAGAGTCATCATGAAAGCCCTGCTCACAACGACCGTCTTCACCCTCGCCCCCGGGGAAGTCACCGCGCTGTCGCTGCACGCGGCACAGCGCCTGTTCGTGGAAGATGCGAAAGGCATGGATGTATGGGTGACCCGCGAAAACGACTCGGAGGATTACTGGCTGCGCTGTGGTTCGAGCCTGATGCTCCGGCGCGGCGATGAGATCGTGCTCAGCGTGGACCCGCGTGCCGCCGGCACGGTACGGTTGGCGCTGATCGCCGAAGCGCGCCGTCCGGCGCTGACGCTGGCCGATGTGCCGCATCTTGCATATCGCGCCGTAAAGCGGCTGGTTCGAGGCACGGAGTGGACGCCCGCGGAAGACAAGATCACCGCCTCCTGATGCCGATGGGGCGGTGCCGGAGCGGCGGCTTAGAATTGTCTGGCCGCCGCGCGACGAACGCTGAACACCGGTATGACGAAGCAAATCGGGTCGGCCCGCGCTCTGCGTAGGCCGGCCCTTTTCGTTACACTCTTGCCCATGCATCCGATTCACGTCATCGACCGGGGCCGCCAGCCGTATCAGCCCTGTTTCGACGCCATGCGGGACTTCACCGCCACCCGCACGTCCGAGACGCCCGACCAGATCTGGCTGGTCGAGCATCCGCCGGTCTACACGCTTGGCCAGGCCGGCGACCCCGCGCATCTGCTCGCCCCCGACGACACGATTCCGGTCGTGCAGATCGATCGTGGCGGCCAGATCACATACCACGGACCGGGACAGGTCGTGGCCTACCTGCTGCTCGATTTGCGCCGGCGTCACCTGATGGTGCGCGAGCTTGTGCACGACATCGAGCAGGCGGTACTGGACACGCTCGCGGCGTATAATCTCGCAGCCGAACGCAAGGCCGGCGCCCCGGGCATCTACCTGTCCGACGGTACGCACCAGGGTGCCAAGATCGCCGCGCTTGGTCTCAAGATCCGCAACGGTTGCAGCTATCACGGCGTCAGCCTTAACGTGCAGATGGACCTGTCACCGTTCCTGCGCATCAATCCCTGCGGTTATGCCGGACTGGAAACGGTCGACATGGCTACCGCGGGCGCCGCCTTCACGGTGGCGGACGATGCCGGCGGCACGGTGCATCGGCCCGTCACCGCGACACAACAACCCGAAATCGCACAACGCCTGGCGGCGGCCCTGTGCGAGGTACTGGCAGCACGCGAAGCGCGTGCCCCGGTACCGGGACAAGCCGCTGCCGAGGCCGCCTGAGCATGGCTAGCCCGGCCCGAATCACAGCCTATATTTACAGCCTACATTGCACGCTGACGCGCGTGCGGAGAACAGTATGAGCGACGCCCCGATCGCCACGTCCAGCGAAGTCACGCAATCCCCTGCCGACTACGATCCGACCAAGAAGCAGAAGTCGGCCGAGAAGACCGCTCGCATCCCCATCAAGATCGTGCCGGCGGAAAAGCTCAAGAAGCCGGACTGGATTCGCGTCAAGGCTGCCACTGGCAATTCGCGCTTCTACGAGATCAAGGACATCCTGCGCGCCAACAATCTCGTGACCGTGTGCGAGGAAGCCAGCTGCCCGAACATCGGCGAATGCTTCGGCAAGGGCACGGCCACGTTCATGATCATGGGTGACAAGTGCACGCGCCGCTGCCCGTTCTGCGACGTGGGCCACGGCCGCCCGGACCCGCTCGACGTGAACGAGCCCGGCAATCTGGCGCGCACGATCGCCCAGCTCAAGCTCAACTACGTGGTGATCACCAGCGTCGACCGCGACGACCTGCGTGACGGTGGCGCCCAGCACTACGTCGACTGCATCTCGCAAACGCGCGAGCTGTCGCCGAACACGCGTATCGAAGTCCTGGTGCCGGACTTCCGCGGCCGCCTGGACCGCGCGCTGGACATCCTGCAGGCATGCCCGCCCGACGTGATGAACCACAACATGGAAACCGTGCCGCGCCTGTACAAGCAGGCCCGCCCCGGCGCCGACTACGCGCATTCGCTGAAGCTGCTGCAGGATTTCAAGCGCCGCAACCCCAATGTGCCGACCAAGTCGGGCCTGATGGTGGGTCTGGGCGAAACTGACGAGGAAATCCTCGAAGTCATGCGCGACATGCGCGCCCACGACATCGACATGCTGACGATCGGCCAGTACCTGGCGCCCTCGAACCACCACCTGCCGGTTACGCGCTACGTCCACCCGGACACCTTCAAGATGTTCGAGGAAGAGGCGTACAAAATGGGCTTCACCCACGCCGCCGTCGGCGCAATGGTCCGCAGCTCGTATCACGCTGATCAGCAGGCGCATCAGGCTGGGTTTGCCTGATTGGATTGGCCGCCCTTTGCGCTTCGAAGCGGAGGGCGGCTTCCTGATTCTCCCAATCGGAATCAGACGAACGCGTAGTAGGCCGCGACCGCGAAATACAGCGCCAGCGTGAGCGCCGGCGCGCCCAGGCAAGCCTTTACCCACTGCCACGCTCGCCATCCACGGCGCATTCCCCAGTAGACGATCGTCGAAAACGCAAGCGCAGGACCGAAGAGGAAGAGCAGTAGCTGCACTATTGCTGTCCAATGGAGATCATCGCAATGATCGATCTCCCTGCATTCCCACGTGCGGTTGGGATTCACGGGCCAGTCGATCATGCGGACAAGGCTGTCGCATGCCAACGTCCACGCCAAACCGAAAATGGCGACCCCTACGACGACAAGCAGGCGGATCGTTCTGTTTCTCAAAAGGCAGTGGGAGGGGTGTCGGGGGATTTGCGCAATGATCGAGGTCCCGGCTTCATTATTCGTCGCACAATCTCATGGACTTGAGTGGACTGGCGCCGATTGCGTTTTCCCTTGGCACCAATGCGAAGCTCGGCCAATCGCGTTCGTTCACGGCAAGAAGCATGTTGGACTTGCATTTCATGTAGGCCGTCCGTGGTTCGCCCGAACAAGCAACGGCATTCAGCGCGCAGCGTTCCCACTGAGCAATTGGAACGCTTTCAGAGTAGCTACCCTCGGAATAGATGCTGTCGATATCACTGGTCGCAATGAGCATGTGTCGATGGGCCAAGTCGGTCTGTACCGATCGCGTTTGATCCACTTCGGCCAAGTACTTGATCGACTCAACAAAATAAAACGCTCCCAATGCCATCGTGATCAGGAGCGAGAATATGGCAAGCGCGATGAAGATTGATCGACTGCGAAAGATAACTCGCCAGTACAGCAGCAGATAGATCAATGCGAGCGCAGCGCAACCGGCAAGCGCGAGCAGAAAGAACACCGCAATGGTGTGCCTTCCACCAACGTGGTTGTGCCCAAACTCTCGCAAAAGATAGATCGGTGCGGTCGTTATCCCGATGAGCGCACAGGCTGTCGCCACTCTTTCAGTCATTTGCAGGATTCTCATTTCACCTCCCAAAACAGAATCTCACTTGAATCGGCCAAATTTGAGTAGCCGAACGATCTGTCGGAGAGCATTGACGGATATCCTGCCCATCGCCCAAGCGTGGAGAACGCGCCGGAAATGCTACTAATAGTGAGTCGGGCGCCGTTCCAGAGGTCGATGTGTCCACCGGTCAGCGTGCCATCGCTATCTCCGTCCTGTCGCCAGTAGCCATAGAAGTAAATGATGCCGGTTCGGCCGCGGACTTTCGCTTCCCAGTTCTCGCCGGTAATGTCCTGCGGTTCTGCCGGCAATCCGCAAAATGGCCGCTCCTGCTTCAGCCATGTGGCCATCTCATAGGCGCGCAGCGCGACTGGTTTGCCGTCTAGCAGGTCGCGTCCGAGAGTTTTCTTTCCTGGCATCTTTGGGACGTACTTTTGCGAGAAAGACTTCATTGAAACGCCTACCCTGTGAAGGGTTGCGCTCAGCCGAATAGCGCATTGATTCTTGTAGTTCCGGTTGAGGTGTGGGCTTCCGCCCACATAGTTCTTCCATAGTTCCCTAAACGTGATGGGCTCGACGTTGAGGCAGACTTGGGAGTTCGGCAGTCGGGTTGTGCGGACTTTGAACCTGCCAGTCGCGGGAACATTGTGGCGAGTGTTCTCGGACATTATTCCTCCTCGTCGACGGCCTCATCGCCCCAGAGAACGATGTAAGCCGATTCCAATTGTGTGGTAACTCGCGGTAGCTCTCCATTGGCGGGCACTCGGCCTTCCTTGATCGGGCCATCGGGCCCCTCAATTCGGTACCGCATTCCTGCCATCGAGCGTCCTGCGGCGGCAGTCAGTCTCACCTGCTCATCAAATGGCATCTGATCATCACTTCGATGTTCAGATTGCTCCAACGGCTTGCCGAACACGTCGAACCCCATGGCTGCGAGTTCCGCTGCTTCGAAGCTGTGAAACATCGCTCGCTGGGACGCGATCATGACGGGAGGGGGATCGCATCGGCAGACGCAGATATCGCCTTCCAATGCATCCTGCTTGCCCATCCAGTCATTGCGATGGCGTGGGCCGACACCGACGATCTGGCCTGTCGTCTTGCAGGCGGGGCAATAGACGCTAGCGCCCAGGAAGGTCATTTCCCGACCCATGATGGTGCACAGCGCGATTCCATCGAGCGCCTCGCCCCCCAAAGCTGACTTGTCACCTTTCACCAGATTGCATCGAATCATATGGACCCTCTATGTGGATAAAGAGGCGCTCAACATAGCATCGCAGATCCGTCACGCCTTTCCAGTTCGCTGGCGCTTGCCCATCGTCAAATCGCACGTTGCTCCATGCCGACGCCCATGGTGATCCATAGTTAACTTTGTCACCATTCCGGCGTGTTCTTGTCGCTAACGGTGCATAACTACTTAGGGTCAACACCGAGTGCCGTGCACGGGTAAGTTTCGATACCATGAATTTATCGATAAATCGTCGATGAAATTCGATTGAGTCGCGTCGGCTTCATCGGCGAGTCAGCACCGTGGTCTTGTGGCGCCTACACTGCCTGAGATTGCGGGCTGCAGTTACCTCGTGAGTTCCAAATGCCTCAATGCACTGTCCATCGTCTGGCTGAACAGGCGCTGCTTTACAGCGTCGAGCCGCCGGCGTCGCTCGATGTCCAGCGGCGTATCTGGGCGATGGCCGCGCGTGCCGCCGACTGGCGGGGCGTGGTCGATGTGGTGCCGGGCATGAACAACCTCACCGTGACCTTCGATGGCACGGCGGACGTGGCAGCGCTGGAGCGCAACCTGAAGCTCGCCTGGGCTTCGGGAGAGGCACGCAATGCGACGGGCAGGCTCGTGGAAGTCCCGGTCCGCTACGGCGGCGAGTTCGGGCCCGATCTGGCCGATGTGGCCGCCCACACGGGCCTGACACCCGCGGAGGTCGTGCGGCGCCATGCCGCTGGCGAGTACGTGGTCTATTTCCTTGGGTTCCAGCCCGGCTTTACCTACATGGGCGGGCTTGCGCCCGAATTGGCCACGCCGCGCCGCCGCGAGCCGCGTCTGGCCGTGCCCGCCGGCGCGGTGGGTATTGGTGGCGAGCAGACCGGCATCTACCCGGCCGTGCTGCCGGGCGGCTGGCAACTGATCGGGCGTACCGACGCCCAGCTATTCGTGGCTGATCGCGATCCGCCGTCGTTGTTCGCGCCCGGCGATACCGTGCGTTTCGTTGCCGAGGAGATCCTGCTGTGATCGAGATCATTCGACCTGGCGCGCAGGCATCGGTGCAGGACCTCGGTCGTGTGGGTTTTCGCCGCTTCGGCGTGGGCCGCTCGGGCGCGGCTGACGACCTGGCGCTGCGCGTGGGCAATCGCCTGCTTGGCAACGATCCCGGCGCGGCGGCGATCGAGTTCACACTGGGCCGCGCCGCCGTGCGTTTCGAGGCCGACATGCGCGTGGCGCTGACGGGCGCCGAATGCAGCGCGAATCTTGACGGTGTCCCGGTCTGGTCGTGGCACGCGTTCGACGTGCGCCGTGGCGAGACGCTCACGCTGCCGTCGCCGCGCGGCGGCACGCGCACCTATCTCTGCGTGGCCGGTGGCATCGACGTGCCCCTGGTCATGAATTCACGCAGCACCGATCTCAAGTCCGGCTTTGGCGGTTTTGAAGGCCGCGTGCTGCGTGAAGGCGATCGCGTGCCCGTAGGCCGGCCCGGCATCGAGCAGGGGCAGGACTGGGTGGGCGTGGCTGCGCCGGGTTGGGCGCTGCCGGGGCAAGACGGTGGCAATGCCATCGCCATCCGCCTGCTGCCCGGCCCCGAGTACGCCGACTTCGAGCCGGCGTCGCAAGCCGCGCTATGGCAGTCCGAATGGACCATCACGCCGCAAAGCAACCGCATGGGCCTGCGTCTGCAAGGTCCCGCATTGGCACGCCGAGCCGAGCGCTCGGCCGATCTGTTGTCGCACGGCGTGGTGCCAGGCGTGATGCAGGTGCCGCCGTCAGGCCAGCCTATCGCCCTGATGAGCGATGCGCAGACCACGGGCGGCTATCCGAAGATCGGCACCGTGATTGGCGCGGACCTGTGGCGACTGGCGCAGGTGCCGCTGGGCGCGACCGTGCGCTTCCGCCAGGTCACGCTCGAGGAAGCCGCCGCCGCGCAGGCCGAGGTGGACCGCTACCTGCGCCAGATCGACCAGGCACTGGCATGGCAGCGCGAAGGCATGCAGATCGCAGCGCGGCGCCGCGCGACCACGCGCTTTGTCGCCTGAACGCCCAGACGATGCAACGACGCAACGAAACAACGAATTCAAATCGCCTGCCCCTACATATCCCCGGAGAACGCACATGCAAATCGATCTGAATGCCGACCTCGGCGAAGGCTGCGGCAACGACGAAGCCCTGCTGGCGCTGATCAGCTCCGCCAACATCGCCTGCGGCTGGCACGCGGGCGATGCCGCCACGATGCTGCAAACCGTGAAATGGGCGTTGGCCAACGAGGTGTCGATCGGCGCGCATCCGAGCTTTCCGGATCGCGAGAACTTCGGCCGCACCGAGATGCAGCGCGATCCCGAGGCGGTCTATGCCGATGTGCTGTACCAGATCGGCGCGCTCGATGCGATGGTGCGCGCGCAGGGCGGCGAACTTGCCCACGTGAAGCCGCACGGCGCGCTCTACAACATGGCCGTGCGCGACGCAAAGCTGTGCGAGGCGATCGTGCGCGCCGTGCGTGACTACGACTCCGACCTGGTCTTCTTTGGCCTGGCCAACAGCCAGATGATCGACATCGCGCGCGCGGCGGGCCTGCGCGTGAAAGAAGAAGTCTTCGCCGACCGTGGCTACAACCCCGATGGCACGCTGGTCAAGCGTGGCACGCCGGGCGCGCTGCACGAGGACGAGGAAGTGGCCCTGAACCAGACGCTGTCGATGATCCGCGACAAGCAGGTGCGCGCGATCGATGGCACCTGGGTACCGATTCGCGCCGAAACCGTGTGTCTGCACGGCGACGGTGCTCACGCGCTTGCCTTCGCGCGCCGCATCCGGGAACGGCTCGGCGCGGAAGGCATTGCCATCCGTGCCGGCAACTGACGGGCCATCACGACAGGCTCACTCACGCGCTGGTTTTGCTCCCCCCAAACCTTATCCGGTGCACTCCATGGAAACCGCACTCAATCTTTGGCCCCTGCTAGGGGTCGGCGTCATCATCCTTGGCTTTGTTCTGCGGTTCAATCCCATGATGGTGGTGGCCGCGGCTGCTATCGTCACCGGATTGGCCGCGTCGATGCCTGTCATGCAGATCTTCACGGCGATCGGCACGGCATTCGTCAAGGCGCGCAACCTGCCGCTGATCATCCTGCTGCCGCTGGCGGTGATCGGCCTGCTCGAGCGTCATGGGCTGCGCGAGCATGCCCAGGCGTGGATCTCGCGAATCGCATCGGCTACCGTTGGCCGTCTGCTGATCGTCTACCTGGGTGTACGTGAACTCACCGCCGCGGTGGGGCTGACAAGCCTGGGCGGCCATCCGCAGATGGTGCGCCCGCTGCTGGCGCCGATGGCCGAAGGCGCGGCCGAGAACCGGTTCGGTCATCTGCCCGAACCGGTGCGCCAACGCATCCTGGCGTTCTGTGCCGCTACCGACAACGTTGGCCTGTTCTTCGGTGAGGACATCTTCGTGGCCTTCGGCGCCATCGCGCTGATGCACACGTTCCTGCTGTCATCGAACATCGACGTCGAGCCGCTGCACATTGCCGTCTGGGGCATCCCCACCGCCATCTGCGCGTTCCTGATCCATGCCGTGCGCCTGAAGCGCCTCGATGGCTGGCTCGAGCGCGAACTCGGTGGCAAGCAAGCCGCCGGCACGCCGGCCACTGCTGTAGCCAACGCAGCGAAAGGGGAGTAAGCCATGATTGTCTCGATCGACTATCTCTACTGGCTGGCCGGCTTCGTCCTGCTGATCACGGCCCTGATGACGTTCACGGACAAGACGCACCCGCGTCGGCTGTCCACGGGGCTGTTCTGGCTGCTGTACGCGGTCATCTTTCTCATCGGCGACAAGATCCCGCCCGCGATTGTTGGCGTGGGCGCGGTGGTGATGGCGCTGATCGCCGGATTCGGCGGCGTGGGGCAGGGCAAGCATGGCAGCCTGCCTGACGAAGAGCGTCGCGCCAGCGCGCGCCGCCTGGGCAACAAGCTGTTCATTCCCGCGCTGCTGATCCCGCTGGTCACGGTGCTCGGTACCGTGCTGTTCAAGGATGTGAAGATCGCCGGACTGGCGCTGCTCGATCCGAAGAACGTCACGTTCGTGTCGCTGGGCATCGGCTGTATCGTCTCGCTGATCGTGGTCTGCTGGCTCACACGCGACACGGTGACGCAAAGCATGCGTGAATCGCGTCGCCTGATCGAATCGCTTGGCTGGGCGCTGGTGCTGCCGCAGATGCTGGCGATGCTGGGTCTGGTGTTTGCCGATGCCGGCGTGGGCAAGGCCGTGGCGCACCTGACCACGGCGTACATCAACATGGACTACAAGCTCGTGGCCGTGGCGGTGTACTGCGTGGGCATGGCGCTGTTCACGATCATCATGGGCAACGGCTTTGCCGCGTTCCCGGTGATGACCGGTGGTGTTGGCGTGCCGATCCTGGTCGGCATGTTCAATGCGAACCCGGCCGTGATGGCGGCGATCGGCATGTTCTCCGGCTATTGCGGCACGCTGATGACGCCGATGGCAGCGAACTTCAACATCGTGCCTGCCGCGTTGCTGGAACTGGAAGACAAGAACGCCGTGATCCGCGCGCAGGTGCCTACCGCGCTGTGCATCCTGGTGGCCAATATCATCCTGCTGTACTTCCTGATGTAACCGGAGCCTGACCATGACCACCCGTACTGTCCTGCTGACCGGCTTCGAGCCGTTCGAGAACGAACCGGTGAATCCGTCCTGGGAGGCGGTGCGGGCGCTCGATGGCGAGCGCGTGGGCGATGCCTTGATCGTTGCGCGGCAGTTGCCCTGCGTCTTCGGCAAGGCCATCGAGGCAATGGACGCGCTGGTCGATACGCTACGCCCTGACGTGGTGATCGCCGTCGGGCAGGCCGGCGGCCGCACCGAGCTGTCGATCGAGCGCGTGGCGATCAATGTCGACGATGCCCGCATTGCCGACAACGCCGGGGCCCAGCCGATCGACGCGCCGATCGCCAAGGATGGCCCGGTCGCGTATTTCTCGACCCTGCCGATCAAGGCGATCGTGCGCGACATGCGCGCGGCCGGCGTGCCTGCGATGGTCTCGCAGACCGCAGGTACCTTCGTCTGCAACCATGTCTTCTATGGGCTGATGCACGTGCTTGCCCATCGCAAGACGGGCAGCACCGCGACCACGCGCGGGGGATTCATCCACATTCCCTATCTGCCTGAACAGGCCGCACGCCATCCGGGGGCGCCGAGCCTCGCACTCGATACGCTGATCGCGGGGTTGCGCGTGGCGGTGGCCACGTCGCTATCGACGGACGCGGATATTCGCGAGGGCGGCGGGCAACTGCACTAGCAGGAGCGGAGCGGCCTCAGGATTGCGGCCGCTTCGATTCCTGCTGCGCTTCCGTCGCGGCCGCCACCGCGCGCTCGGTGGCGCGGCGCCT
>NZ_ANKP01000113.1:0-3528 GCF_000319775.1 Cupriavidus sp. HMR-1 | reverse complement strand
GGCCGACGGCGTTGACCGGCTGGCGTTGCCGCGGCGCTGGGCGTTCCCGCAGGCGTTGCCGTGCAACGCGCAGGGCAAGACCACCGAGGCGATGCTGCGCGAACTGCTGCGCCACAGTATTCCGGTGGCGCGCTGGGTGGAGGCCGACGATACGTCGGCCACGGCCGAGCTGGACATCGCCGAAGACCTCGCGATCTTCGATGGCCACTTTCCGGGCGCGCCGATCGTGCCCGGCGTCGCTCAGGTCGACTGGGTCATGGCGCTGGCGCCGCAACGTCTGGCGGTCCCGCCACGTCAACGTTTTGCCAGGCTGGATGTGCTCAAATTCCAGGCTGTGATGCGTCCCGGCGCAGCGGTGCGCATGGCGCTCGACTGGCAGCCGGCGTCATGCACGCTGGCCTTTCGACTAACCTCCGATGCCGGCTCGCACGCGAGCGGCAAGATCGTTTTTCACCCCGCTGTTTCATGACCGCCGTTTTTCGTCCCATCGTGCTGGTTCCGGTCTTTGACCACGAACATGCCATCGGAGCCATGGTCGAGGCCATCCTGAGGCATCCGTGGCCTTGCCTGCTGGTCGATGACGGCAGCGGCCCGGCGTGCAGCCAGGTGCTGCGCGACCTTGCCGATGCCCATGGGGAGCGCGTGATCCTGATCCGCCTGCCGCAAAACCGGGGCAAGGGCGCGGCGATGATGGCCGGCTTCCAGGAGGCAGCGAAGCTCGGCTATACGCACGCGCTGCAGATCGATGCCGACGGGCAGCACAATGCCGACGACATCGCGTGTTTCTTCACGCTGGCACGCGAGAACCCGACGGCGGTCATCGCGGGCTGCCCGGTGTATGACCAGACGGTGCCGCGCCACCGCTTCTATTTCCGGTATCTCACGCACATCCTGGTGTGGATCAACACGCTCTCGTTCGAGATCCGCGACTCGATGTGCGGCTTGCGGGTTTATCCGCTCGACGCGGTGACAGCGCTCATGCAGGACGTGCGGCTCGGCCACCACATGGAGTTCGACACCGAGGTGATCGTGCGCCTGTACTGGCGCGGCGTGTCGGTCGTCAACGTTCCGACACGGGTGACGTATCCCAGCGATGGCGTCTCGCATTTCCGTCTTATCCAGGACAACCTGCTGATGACAGGGATGCTGACCCGCCTGTTCTTTGGCATGTTGTGGCGAATGCCGCGTCTGCTGTGGCGCAAGGTGCGCCCCGCATGAGCACCTTGCACCCCGAAACTCCGGGCGCTACGCCGCGCCGCCGCACGCCGCACTGGAGCGCCATCGGCGAAGCCACCTGCGTCTGGGGCATCTGGTTGCTCTACGGCCTCTACCGCGCGTTTGGCCGGCTGCTGTTCCGCGTGGTGATGTACCCCGTGGTCGTCTACTTCTGGCTGGCGTATCCGCTGGCGCGCCGGTCGTCGATGGAATATCTCGCGCGCGTCGAGGCGGCAACAGGCGCCATGGGCACACAGCCTACGTGGCGCCAGTCGCTGCGGCATCTGTTTTCGTTCGGCGACACGATGCTCGACAAGCTGCTGGCCATTGGCGGACGGTATCGCTTCGAGCATGTTTCCAAGGAAGGCGGCGACGTGCTGCTCCGGCAGATCGCGAGCGGGCGGGGCGGCATCATCATGACGGCTCACGTTGGCTGTCTGGAGCTTTGCCGGGCGATGGCCAACCGGTTGAACGGGCTGCGGCTGACCGTGCTGGTCCACAGCGCCCATGCCGAGCGCTTCAATCGCATCCTGGCGCGGTTGGACCCGGACTCGATGCTGCAGCTCTACCAGATCGACGATATCTCTCCGGCCACGGCGCTCGAACTGTCCGCCCGCGTGGAGGCAGGCGAATTCGTGGCGATTGCTGGCGATCGCGCGCCCGCGCACGGTGGCCGGGCTGTGCGGGTGCCATTCCTCGGTCAGCCCGCACGCTTCCCGGTAGGGCCCTATGTGCTGGCGAGCCTGCTGAAATGCCCGTTGTACGCGATGGGCTGTGTGCGGGAAGGGCGCGGGCACCTGATCCGCTTCACCGAGCTGGAACACGCCGTGACGCTGCCGCGCGCCACACGCGAGGCACGTCTGCAGGCGCTGGCGGCGACCTACGCCCGCTGGCTGGAGGACCTCGTGGCGCGTTCGCCGTACGACTGGTTCAACTTCTATGATTTCTGGGCGGACGATCCGATCAGCATCGGCCGCCGTGACATGCAGCAGCCCGCACAGGAGCGCGATGCCAAGAATCCTGAGTCATGAGATCACGCTGACGCCGGCGTTCCACGACCTCGATCCGATGAACGTGGTCTGGCACGGCAACTATCTCCGTTACTTCGAGCTGGCACGCTGCGCGTTGCTACAGCAGATCGACTACGACTATCCGCAGATGTCGGCATCGGGCTATGCCTGGCCGATCGTCGACGTGCGCGTCAAGTACATTCGCCCGCTGCGATATGGCCAGCCCGTGATCGTGCGTGCCACGTTCGTGGAATGGGAGAACCGGCTCCGAATCGACTACGAGATGCGCGACGCGCTGTCCGGCGCGCGGCTGACCAAGGGATACACCATCCAGGTGGCGGTGGATCTGGCCACGCAGGAGATGCAGTACGTCAGTCCGCCTGTGCTGCTGCAGCGGCTTGGAGTCGAGCCATGATGCGCCGCCGTGCTCTGCAGGCGATGCTTGCGCTGGTGACGCTGGCGGCGATGAGCGTGGTACCGGCGCACGCCGAGGACCTTTCCGCGGCCGTGTCGGCGCGGTTGTCCGATGCGCCGGTCATCCATGGTCAGTTCGAGCAGACGCGGAGGCTGGCCGGCTTCAGTAACCCGTTGATCTCCCGGGGCGACTTCGTGATGGCGCGAGGCCGGGGCGTAGTGTGGGCCACGCGTGAGCCGTTCGCGTCGAGCCTGCTGGTCACGCCCGAGAAGCTGGTGATGCGGGGCGCGGACGGCAAGGTGCAGCAGGAAATGCAGGCCGATGCCCAGCCCGCCATGCGGCTGGTCGGAGAGTCGATGATCGCGATCCTGCGCGGCGACCTGCGCAGTCTGTCCACGCGCTTTAACGTGACCGGCAAGCTCGTCGGCAAGTCGGGCTGGACGCTGACCCTGACGCCGACCGACGCGGGCGTGCGCCGCGCGTTCACGCGGATCGATCTGGCCGGAGACCGCTACGTCCGCGACGTCAGGCTCGAGGAAGCCAGCGGCGACAGCACTGTCGTCAGGATGATCGACCCCGCCGGAGCGGAAAAACTCAGTCCTTCGGAGGAACAACGTTTTGAATGAACTGGCCCACGGGGCCGCGATGCAGGGCGGGCTGTCCCGCCGCGAGCGCCTGCTGGCGATTGGCTGGCTGCTGCTCGTGATTGCGCTGATCGCGCACCAGGTGCAGTTCTGGCGTGCATCGCGGCTCGACACCGACGTGATGGCGCTGCTGCCGACCAGCGAGCGCACCGCCACGGCCGATCGCGTGCTGCGTCAGCTGACCGACGGTGTGTCGCGCGAGATCGTCGTGCTGGTGGGGGGCTCGGACTGGGCCCGCACGCGC
>NZ_ANKP01000112.1:0-4206 GCF_000319775.1 Cupriavidus sp. HMR-1 | reverse complement strand
GGCGCCCGGATCGCGGCCACGGTAGTTGGCGCGCCGGTCGGCGGCGCCAGCCTGCTCGCGGCCGAAACGTTCGCGCGTGGCGTTGTCGCGATAGGCAACGCCCTTGCGATGATCGACGCTGTGCTCCCATCGACTGCTGCCCTGGCCACCTTGCCCACCATTGCGATCGAAATTGCGGTCGATATTGGTGGCCTTGTGGTGGTCGACGTGGACGTCGCCGCCGCCCCAGTTGCAGTCACCGAAGATGGCTGCCGCGGCGGCGAGGCCGAACCCGAATGCCAGGCCGCTGCCAAACGCGTAGCCCGGGTAGTACGCCGGGTAGGGTGGCCAGTAGTAATAGGGGTAGGCGGGATAGGCCCAGCCGCCATAGACCACCGCCGGGTCGTAGGCGGGCACGTAGATCACCTCCGGGTTGGCCGGCTCGATCCGCACGATGGTCTGCGACACCGCGCCCGACGTTGTCGCCGGCTCGACGATCACGCGTTGCTGCTCGTTCGATTGCAGATTGCCGGCATCGCGGGCACGCGCGCGCAGTCGCTGTACCGCTGCGAGCACATCCTTCTCCTGGGCCAGGAATGCGTCACCGAGCTTCTGGGTCCAGTCGAGCTTGTCGTACATCGGTTCGAGGATCTGCGGGAATGCCACCAGCGACTTGACGCTGACGTCCCACGATTCGTTCTGCACGGCCTTGACCGCGGCATCGCCTTTCTCGCCGGGGTGCGACTTCACCCAGCGGGCGGCATAGACGATCTCCAGCGGATAGGTCGACGCCATCAGCACCTGCGACAGCACGGTATCGGGATAGAGCGCGATCGGCGCGACCAGTGCCTCGATCTCCTCGGCCTTGAACGGCGCGGGGGCAGGAGCGGGCTTTTCCTGGGCCATGACGCTGGTTGCCACGAGGGCCATGCCGGCGAGCAGGGCGGCGCCGATGGTGGGCGCCAAGCGTTGCATCCAATGGTGGATCATGGTCTGGCCGCAGTAGTTGTCAGCGTACCTGCACGACTATGGGATGAGATCCGGATGCCTGCAATTTCCCCAAAGGGTAAGGTCGGGCGCGCCGCGCGGGGAATGCTGCTCCGCACGATGGTCGCTTCGGTCCCCATCACTGGTATGTGATAGGGCACCGCACGCGAAAAGTCCAAGCCGGCGACTGGCGGGTGCGTGCTGCTGCATATCGCGCGTCAGCGCTTCAGCACGTTTGCGTGGGCAGTGCCGGCCGGTCAAGCCATCATTGCCGCGCCGCTGTGATCGCCGTGATCGCGTGAGTGGCGGCCTGGATGGCTTCGTCGATCGGCGCCGTGCCGGCAAGACGATGTCGGTGGCGGCGTCCATTGATCTCGACGTCGACGCCGAGCGGATCGATGCCGAGCACGCGCACGCTCTGGGGAACCAGGCGGGACATTTTGCTCACGAGATCGGCTTCCTCTTGCGCGGGGAGCGTGGGCACAGCGTCCAGATCGGCTTGTTCCACCCAACCCATCCTGCCGACGCCGACGATGAACCGCACCTTGAGCGGCTTCAGCCGGAAGAACGCGAAATCGAGCGCCAGCAGGCGTTCGGCGCCGGGCTCATAGCGCAGGTAGCGGTCGCGCAGGGCAGTGGCAGGCTCGAAGCGTTCCGCGTCTCCGACGATCGTCAGTCGGCTGGCGGCCTGCACATCCGTGACTTCCGGTTGCAGCACCGACAGGCTCATTCGTGTATCCGCGAGCAGGTTCTTCGTGTGTTCGGCCAGGGCGCTGATGCAGATGACCGGTTGATGCGCGTGGTCCGTGACGTAGGGCACCACGGTGGCGTAGGGATAGCCGGCCAGGACGGACGATTGCGTGGCAAGCGTGCCGAAGGCGGCTTCGTGCAGCAGATGGATGGCGTGTACGGTGAGCATGCTGATCCCGGGGCTAAGAAGTCATTTCAAAAAGATTCTGGCGTCGTTGCGGGGCCTTGCCGTACTACTTGCACTGTCTGCGGCCCCGCGTCTAGCCAGAACCGCTTCGCTTCATTAAGTCGTGGAGACATGCCGTCATGGTCGCACAGATGATCGGATGACAAAGCGGAGAGGCAAGCGCGGAGACCTTCCTCTCGCTTGCGCTCTCCGCAAGAGCCCGTGGTTCGAGCGTCGCCGCCACGGCATTCGCCTTGACCGTGGCGGTGAACCCCCCGATAACTCGACGCCGGGGCTTACTGCTTCTTGGAGTTGTCCGGAGCAGCGGTCTTGGCAGCGCCGGCCGTCGCGCCGGTGGTGTCAGTGGACTTCGCCATGTCGGTCGTGGCCTTGGCCTTGTGATGCGTGCCCTTGGCGGTGGACTTGTGCGTGCCGGTATGAACGTCGGCCTTGTCCTTGTGGGCGCTGGCCTGAGCCTGCGCCGGTTCCGACTTCGACGGGGTGGCCGAGGCGGCAGCCGGTGCGCCGGTCTGCGCGAAAACGGTACCGACGAAAGCGACGGATGCGAGAGCAGCGAACAGCTTCTTCATGATGTCAACTCCTGGGAGATTGTTAGCTCGACAATGCGTCGTGCTTACCGGAAAAAACGGCACGCGAGCGGTCGCCGTTGACGCCGGAGTCGTGACAATCCGTAAGTTGTGCAACACGAACAGGAAGGTTGCCTTCGCAAGGCGCTCAGCTGAATCTCAGCGGGTGGCCGCCCCGGAGGCGGGGTGGTTGCGAAGCCGGTGGATCAGCAGTGCGATGGTCAGCACGCAGAAGCCCGCGCCGGCGTGGAACGTGGCGGCGGCGCCGTGCCGGTCCCACAGCCAGCCGGCCATGACACTGGCTACCAGCAACGCCAGCCCGCTGGCCAGATTGAAAACGCCGAATGCAGTGCCACGCAGATCCGCAGGTGCTGCATCGGCGACCATCGTGGCCAGCAATCCCTGGGTCATGCCCATATGCAGGCCCCACAGCGCGACACCGGCCAGTGCGATGCTCCAGTGCGAGCCGAGTGCGAGCACCGTATCCGCGACGATCAGTACGGCCAGGCCAGCCACCAGGAGCTTGTCATGGCTGCAGTTGTCCGCGAGCTTGCCGAACGGATAGGCCGTGACCGCGAAGACTGCGTTCATCGTTACCAGCACCAGCGGCGCCATGAACAGCGGCAGCCCTTCCTGCTGGACGCGCAGGATCAGGAATGCCTCGCTGAATCGGGCCAGCGCGAAGGCGGTGCCCACGGCAACCACGCCCCAGTAGGCCGGGCCGAGCCGCGCGAGGTTGGCGCGCCGGATCGGATTCACACGCTTGTCCCCGGTCTGGGTTTGCGGTTCCTTCACGCCGAATGCGAGCAAGGCAACGGACAGCACGCCGGGCACCACCGCCACCCAGAAGATGGCGCGGAAGTCGTTCGCCCAGAGCATCATCAGCCCGATCGCGATCAAAGGGCCGAGGAATGCGCCAACCGTGTCGAGTGCCTGCCGCAGCCCGAACGCCGCGCCGCGCAGATGAGCGGGCGCGATATCGGCCACCAGCGCATCGCGCGGCGCGCCGCGAATGCCCTTGCCGATGCGGTCGGACAGGCGTGCCGCCAGTATCGTGCCGACGCCGGGCGCCACCGCGAAGAGCGGCTTGGACAGCGCGCCGAGCCCATAACCGAGCACGGCCAGCGTCTTCCGCTTGCCGAGGTAATCACTGAGGACGCCCGAGAAGACCTTGACGATCAGGGCGGTGGCTTCGGCCGCGCCTTCGATCAGCCCCACGGCCAGCGCACTGGCGCCGAGCGTGGTGACCATGAAGACGGGCAGCAGGCTGTGGATGATCTCCGAGGAGATATCCATCAGCAGGCTGACGCATCCAAGCATCCAGATGCCGGACGGGATCTGTCGCAGGGTGCTGGCGGGAGCGCGCGTTGCCATGGCATTGGTCGATGGCGTGCGCGAACGCGCACGATCCCGCCTTTTTACTACAGGAAGGCCGTGCCTGGCTTAGCGACCCTGAAGTTCGGGATTCGCGAGCCATTCGCGGCCCTTGAGCATCCCGCGCCAGTAAAGCGGCGGCAGAATCCGCTCCTTGAGCCACCATGCCATGCGCGAGGGTCGTTTGCCTTCGATGAACCAGCTCGGGAATGTCGGCGCGACCTTGCCGCCGTACGTGAATTCGGCCAGCACGATCTTGCCGCGTTCGACGGTGAGCGGGCACGAGCCGTAGCCGTCATAGCGCGCTTCGCCCCGTGCCGCGCCGCGCTCGGCCAGCAGGTTGTGCGCCACCACCGGCGCCTG